>DAOWKF010000097.1 GCA_030640045.1 Candidatus Omnitrophota bacterium
AAATTTGGACGTGAATATTTTAAAAAATTACATTATCTGAATTTTGAAGAGGATGATAGTTTGAAGAAGGTATTTGAAACAGATCTCAAGCCCCGGAGAATTGCACAGGAGATTAGTTTTTATACTGATAATTTCATAGACATTAATAATGATCTGCTTGTATTTGACGAGATCCAGGAATGTCCGCGGGCCATTACCAGTCTTAAGTATTTTTCGGAAGAAGTCCCTCAATTGGCTGTATGCGGGGCAGGTTCACTTTTAGGGCTGCATCTTGGCGAAAGCAATTTCCCTGTTGGAAATGTAGAAATTCTGGAAATGCACCCTTTGTCATTCTCAGAATTCCTTTCAGGCATAGGGGATGGGAAATCATATGAGCTTATAAAAGATTTTGATTTTTCCCAGCCAATAGCGGAAATCGTTCATGCACACTTATGGAAAAAATTGAAAGAATATTTTGTGGTAGGGGGATTGCCTGAAGTCATTTTAAACTATAAGGCTAATAGTAACAATTTATATCTGGCATTTAAAGAAGTACGCAAGAAACAGTCGGACCTCATCATGGCCTATTTAGCAGATGTTAGCAAACATTCAGGCAAAGAAAATTCAATGCATATCGAAAGGATTTGGCGAAACGTGCCCGCTCAGTTAGCCAAAGCACATGACAACTCGTCATCTAAATTCAAATTTAAGGGAGTGATTCCCGGGATTGCAGGATATTCAAGGCTCTCAGGGGCAATAGACTGGTTGAAAACTGCTGGGCTGATACTACAGATCCATATTGTAAATAATGCAAGGATACCTCTTTCAGCATATGTAAAGGAAAATTTTTTTAAGCTTTATTTTTTTGATGTGGGCATGCTCGGTGCTATCAGCGGGCTTTCCCCTAAAACGATCCTTGATTATGAGTACGGATCATATAAGGGGTATTTTGCTGAAAATTTTATTATGCAGGAGTTAATAACATCTGCAGTAACTCCTTTCTGTTGGAAAGGTAGGACTGCTGAAGTAGAATTTATACTTCAACTTCATGAAAATGTATTGCCCCTAGAGGTCAAATCCGGGTGGGTTACTCAAGCAAAAAGCCTTAAGATATTTTCAGAAAAATATAATCCTGAATTCCGGACGATAATGAGTGCCAATAATATAAATATAGATAAGACCAATCGGATTTGCAAAATACCAATATATTTGGCTGGCAGCATACAAAGATTGCCAGATTTATATGGCTGACAAAGAGTGTAATTTAGTTGTTTTTCGAGCTAATTTCTGGTATAAATGAGAGTGTTGAACAGGGAGTATTTTATTTTAATGATGAGGTTTATTTTAATTTCATTTATTTTTTTAAGTTTGGCAGGGGATGCCTTTGCGTGGCAGGCCCCAAATATTAGTGATGTCCGTTTTGGAACACATCCAAATTCTACCCGTGTAGTCTTTGATTTAAAGACAAAGATTCCTTACCGCGTAAATAGTGACAGCTGCGGTAATGTAGTTGTTGATTTCCCTTCCGGCAGGATTGCGCCAAAGATCACATCTTCCAGAAATGCGGTTATTAAAGTAAAGGACGGCGTCATTGAAGATATTGAAATAGGCAGGATTGGAAAGGGCGTCAGGGCGAAGATTAATCTTAGCAAGAGGGGCAGTTCTTTTAAATCCAGTTTATTTAAGAATCCTTATCGCCTGGTTATAGACGTCCGGAAATCAGCAGTGATCCGGGCAGGGCTCCATAAAAAGGACCATAAGATTGAGGTAATTATTATTGACCCCGGCCATGGAGGCAAAGATCCGGGCGCTATCGGCCGGCGTGGCTTAAAAGAAAAAGTTGTCACTCTTGATATTGCCAAACGCGTTGAGAGGCTGCTTAAAAAAACCAGGAAGGTAAAAGTTATCATGACACGAAGACGTGATGAGTTTATTTCCCTGGATAAGAGGGTGAGAATAGCTAATAAGAATAAAGGCGGGCTTTTTGTATCTATACACACAAATGCCCACCTGCGAAGAAGTGCCGGTGGTTTTGAGACGTTTTATTTAGGTGAGTCAAAGACAGATGATGCCCGGGCAGTTGCAATGTTGGAAAACTCAGTATTGGAATTGGAAGAGAGACCGTATTTATTAGATCTTGGGAGAGAGCTCAGTAAAATACTCTGGGACCTTCGTCTTAATGAATTCAGGATAGAGAGCAGGGAACTGGCAGGGATTATGCAGACAAATTTAGATAAACGGCTTAGCTTAAGAAACCGTGGTGTCAAAACTGCCCCTTTCTATGTCTTGAGAGGTGTTGCTATGCCGGGTGCGCTGGTCGAGACAGCCTTTATCTCCAATCGCAAGGAAGAGGCGCTTTTAAAAAAATCCAGTTTTCGTCAGACCCTTGCCCATGCAATATGCAACAGTATCCTCCAGTATAAAAATAGATTCGAAAAGACCCGGGGGTTTACTGAGTAAGATTAGACGTATACTTTTAGTATGCAGATATTATGCCTCAGGTAAAGATTATAGATAGGTTCAGCGCTGCCCACAATCTTAGAAATTATAAAGGGAAGTGCGAGGAACTCCATGGCCACAACTGGCAGGTTGAGGTTATTGTAAGCAGGAAAAAAATTGGAAGAAACGGGATGGTCATGGATTTCAATGATTTAAAGAGATTGACAGGGGATGTCCTTTCTAAACTCGATCACACTTATTTAAATGAGCTTGCATATTTTAAGAGCAGGAACCCTACTTCGGAAAATATCGCTGCCCATATTGCGGCAGCGTTAAAAAAGAAATTAAAACTGCCGCTTATTTTAAAAGAGGTAATGGTATGGGAGACAGAGAAAAGCTGCGCTATATGGCCATGAGCAGTGCTATAGTCTTACTCTCAGGCGGACTTGATTCTCTTGTCTCTTTAGCCGAGGCAAAGAAAAGGGAAAGGCAGGTGGCAGCACTTACCTTTGACTACGGTCAGAGAGCAGCGAGGAGAGAAATACAGGCATCCCGCAGGATAAGCAAGTATTATGGGGTCCGGCATAAGGTCATAAAACTGGACTGGCTTAAAAGACAGGGAAAGATTCCTGGTTCAAGTGTTTCTCCTGAAAAAGCAGCTAAAATAGTGTGGGTTCCGAATCGGAATGCTGTTATGATAAATATTGCAGCTAGCATAGCTGAGGCAATAGAATACAAAAAGGTTGTGATCGGCACGAATGTTGAAGAAGGCAGGTTTTTTCCGGACAATACATCAAGTTTTATCAGGGTAACTAATCGTTCCCTATTTTATTCTACAAGGAAACATATAAAGGTGGTAAGCTTTACCGGGAGATTAAAAAAGAGGGAGATCCTTCGCAAGGGACTGCAGCTTAAAGTCCCTCTTCAATATCTGTGGAGTTGTTATAAGGGCGGCAGGGAACTATGTCTTAAATGTCATTCCTGCGGATATCTGGTAAGGGCATTGAAGCAAGAAGGTGCGTGGGAGCTCTTCCTGGAAGAGAGAAAGAAGTTTAGATGGAATTAAAATATAAATTTATAGAAGATAAGATAACATATACAGGCAGAGAACTTTCTTCTCATTGGGCTTACAAAAATTTTAATCTCCCGGGCAATTGCATCGCGGCATTTATCGGTCCTGCCAGGGTAAAAGAGCATCTCGTAGATATAGCAGATTGCAAAAAGAATAGAGATATCAGGAGCTCTCTTATGTTACATTTTATCTCTGAATATTTTGACCTGGATCTGGAGAAGACAATACTTCGCCAGCGGCTTTTTATAAACCTCCTGGCCCAGGAGATAAACCGGGTTAGGAAAAAACTTTCTAACGCGGCAAGCACGGTTGAATGCAGGGGTGACGATCTCTATGTCAAAGATAGAAAATTATCCGTGGCTATAGCTACCCTTACGCCTGTGTCCTGTGTCTTTCATACGGGACTGAATATCATAAGTTCGGGCGCGCCAGTAAAGGCTATAGGGCTGCGCGATCTTTCAGTATCTCCGAAACCTTTAGCAAACAGGATGTTTAAACTCTATGCCCGTGAACTTAAAAATATAACAACTGCCAGGGCTAAAGTAAAGGGAGTTTTATGAGGGAGAGAGGAAGGATCTCCGATATATTTTTTTCATTTCAGGGAGAAGGTATCTATCTTGGAGAGCCTCAAATTTTTTTGCGTTTTGCCGATTGCAACATGTCTCCTAAATGTCTTTATTGTGATACTTCGGCAAAGGTAAATAAAGAGATGACTGCAGGTGAGATATTGGCTGAGATAGAAAGAGCAAAATGGCCGACAAGATTTATATCTCTTACAGGCGGAGAGCCCCTGCTTCAGGTAAATTTTTTAAAACGGCTTTTACCGGTTTTAAAGAGAAGAGGCTTCAGGATATACCTTGAAACCAATGGGACCCTTCCAAAGGCCTTGAGTCATATAATAGAAGAGGTTGATATAATAGCCATGGATATTAAACTCCCTTCATCAGGGAGGACTGCGGCATTATGGGAAAGACAATCGCAATTTTTAGATACGAGCAGAAAAAAAGAGATAATGGTTAAAGTGGTCTTAACCGGAGATACGGAAAAAAATGACCTTGAGAAGGCAATTTGTTTAGTTGAGGCGGCGCCTTATATCCCTTTTATCCTTCAGCCGGTTACACCCAATAAAAAAGTGAAAGGGGTGCGGGATAAAAAGCTTCGAGAATTTCATTCGCTTGCAAGGCGCAGGTTGGAGAATGTCAGTGTCGTCCCTCAGGTGCATAAGGTGTTAGGTATTAGGTAATGGATGTTAAACAGATTGAAAAGGCTGTAGAGCAGCTTTGCCTTAAGGCAAATTTTTATTTGCGGAAAGATGTGGCGCGGGCATTGAAGCATGCCTTAAAGATAGAGACATCCTCTACAGGGAAAGAGATCCTGAAGATATTAATAGAGAACGAGGCTATTGCCAGGCGCCGGATCTTACCTCTCTGCCAGGATACCGGAATGGTGATTGTGTTTTTAGAGATAGGACAGGGCGTCAGGATTAAAGGTGGCAGTATTGAAAAGGCTGTAAATCGCGGGGCAGCCCGCGCGTATCGTCGAGGGAGTTTTCGCGCTTCAGTAGTAAAAGACCCTTTAATTAGAATAAATACCGGAAACAATACTCCTGTTGTTATCCATACAAAGATTGTCCCCGGGGCCAGGATAAAAATCCATGTTACACCAAAAGGATTCGGCAGTGAAAATATGAGCAGTATTAGTATGCTTAAACCCACAGCCAGACAGGATGAGATTATAGACTATATATTAGATGTTGTTAAAAAGGCAGGAGGAAAGGCCTGCCCGCCCATTATCCTGGGTATTGGTATAGGCGGGACAATGGAGAAGGCGGGAGTTTTATCTAAAGAGGCGCTTTTGCGGCCTATAGACAGGTCAAATCCAAAGAAGCATTTAATGAAACTTGAAAGAGAGATCCTTAAGAGGGTAAACGGTCTTGGTCTGGGCCCAATGGGTCTTGGCGGGAAGGTAACTTGTCTTGGAGTAAATATCTTAACATATCCTACACATATAGCCGGTCTTCCGGTTGCTGTAAGTCTTAGCTGCCATGCCCTAAGAGGAGGCAAGATAGTTCTATAATGTGGCGTCCAATTAACGTGCCATTATCCCGGAAAGATATACTTAGATTAAGCTGCGGAGACAAGGTGTTACTGAACGGTTATGTCTATACTGCGCGCGATATGGCTCATCGCAGGTTTTTCACTGCCCTTCAGAAAAATAAAAAACTCCCCGTTTCTCTTAAAGGGCAGGTTGTTTATTATACCGGCCCCACTCCTGCACCAAGAGGAAGGATTATAGGCGCCTGCGGCCCGACAACCAGCAGCCGCATGGACAGTTTTACTCCTGTGCTTTTAAAGTCCGGACTTAAGGGGACGATAGGCAAAGGAGAACGCAGCATTGAGACAGTACGGGCTATTAAAAAATATAAAGCAATCTATTTTGTAACTGTAGGAGGGGCAGGGGCGTATCTCGCCGGGTGCGTGGTGGAGGCTCGTGTGATTGCCTATCGGGATCTTGGCCCGGAAGCTATTTTTCGCTTGAAAATCAGAGACCTTCCGGTTATAGTAGCAATAGATTCAAGTGGTATGGATATTTTTAATAAGAGGAAAAAATGAGAAGTGATAAAAGAAAAAATAATGAACTTCGGTTGATAAAGATAATTCCTTCTTATCTTGATTTTGCTGAAGGGTCTGCCTTGATTGAGACAGGTAAGACGAGAGTAGTGTGCGCGGCCTCTATTATAAATGAGGTCCCGCCATTTCTTAAAGGGAAGAAACAGGGTTGGATTACTGCTGAATACGGGATGTTACCACGGTCTACATCGGAGAGGATGAGGAGGGAATCAATCCGCGGTAAGATAAGCGGGCGAACGCATGAAATTCAACGGCTCATAGGTCGTTCACTTCGGGCAGTAGTGGATCTAAATGCCCTGGGAGAGAGGACAATCTGGCTTGATGCGGATGTTATTCAGGCGGACGGAGGGACAAGGGTTGCCTCTATCAATGGCGCCTTTATTGCCCTGGTATTGGCATTGCGCAGCCTTGTAAAAGAAAATGCATTAAAAAAATGGCCGCTCCTGGATTGGGTTGCTGCTATTTCTGTAGGGATAGTTGACGGAAAAAAACTTCTGGATCTCTGCTACGAAGAGGATGCGGAAGCTGAAGTTGATATGAATATAGTTATGACGGGAAAGGAAAAATTTATAGAGGTGCAGGGCACTGCCGAAAAAAACCCTTTTACCGGTAAGGAATTAAATGAGTTACTTTCATTAGGGAAGACAGGTATTAAAGAGATTATAAAAAAAGAAAAGAATGTGATATCAATTTATTGATATCACATGCCGAAGGCTAATCATAAATGAAACTCGTTCTGGCGACTCGAAACCCGCACAAGGTTAAAGAAATAAAAGGTTTGTTCGGCAATGGAAACGTTGAAATTTTTTCATTACGGGATTTTCCTGATATACCGGAGATTAAAGAGGATGGGGAGACACTTAGAGAGAATGCCATAATTAAGGCAAGGGAGGCAGCTAAAAAGACAGGCTGCCTTAGCATGGCGGATGACTCCGGCCTTGAAGTGGATGCCCTGGGAGGTAAGCCGGGAGTGCGTTCAGCCAGATTTGCAGGAGAAAAGGTAGATTAT
>DAOWKF010000005.1 GCA_030640045.1 Candidatus Omnitrophota bacterium
CCAAGGTCATGGCGCCTCTTCCCTTCCCGGCGAAGTTCTTTTTCTACTACATTCTGGGTGGCAATGCCGGCATGGTCTACCCCGGGAATCCAGAGGGTGCTATACCCCTGCATGCGCTTTGCGCGGATAAGAATGTCCTGAATAGTATTATTCAGGGCATGGCCCATATGGAGGGAACCTGTAATATTCGGCGGCGGGATAACTATGGTATAGGATTTTTTAGATTTATCTACCCTGCCCTGGAAGTACCCCTTCTCCTCCCAGTAGGCATACCACTTTTTTTCAACATCTTTGGGATCATATCGAGGGGGAAGAGACATAATTTATCCTAAAGGATAGTGACCATATTGTCAAGCCAAATCGGCCTTCAGCCGATAGTTTAAGTCCGCTTTCTATAAGTTCCTATATAATCAAGATAATTTGAGTTTCGCAATCTCAGCCATGATATGCCGGCTGATTTTATCGTATATTTCGCGCCTGGGAAGGTCGGAAGAAACCAATTTCTCCGGAAAAAATGGTTTGCCAAAGGTGACCTCTATCTTTTTAAATTTTATAAATTTTGCCAGCGGCGGAAGGGCCTTATTTGTGCCCTTGATATAGGCAGGCACAATAACTGCCCCCCCCTGCCAGGCAATCATTCCGATTCCCGGCAAAGGCGGAAGGAGCTCTCCGGTAAAACTCCTGGTCCCTTCAGGAAAAAGAATAAGGGCGTTACCTTCACGAAGATATCCGACACCCATTTTTATCGCTCCGTAGTCAACACCTTTACGATGCACAGGAAAGGCCTTTACAGAACGCAGGAAACGGCCCCAGATAGGAAAAGAAAATAACTCGTATCTGGCCATATAGTAGGCTTGCCGCGGGAGGGCTGTGCCAAGGACCGGCGGGTCAAGGAAACTTGAATGATTGGCAGCGATAATAACACTGCCTCCGGGAGGGATATTTTTACGTCCATTGACCTTAAACCCAAAGAACAGCTTTAAAAAAACCAAAAGGATTATATGACAAAAAGCGTAGATGAGTTGGCTCATTAGACTGCTTCGCCCGCCTCGCCTTTGGCAGGCAGGCTCGCAATGACGCGAAACATCGCTCCCAGGACCTGAGGGATAGAAAGCGCGGTTGTATCGATCACAATTGAGTCCTTTGCCTTTTTAAGGGGCGCAATCTTTCTTCCTTTATCTTTTCTATCTCTTGCGAGTATCTCCTTTTCTAAATCCTTAAGTATTACTTTCCTCTCTAATTGGCTGAAATCTTTTTGTCTGCGTTTAGCCCTTTCAGTGCTTTTAGCCTCAAGATAAAATTTTATATCCGCCATGGGAAAGACAACTGTGCCCATATCTCTACCGTCTGCCACTATCCCTCCCTTTTCCCCAATCTTGCGTTGAAATCTCCACATTACTTCCCTTACACCCAATATCCCGGCCAGGTAATGGACATTGGCAGTCACTTCCCGGGAGCGTATTTTTTTGGATTTAAAATTTAATCTCATCTTTGTGTCCCGGGCTAATTTAACCAGGGCTTTTTCATCATTAAGATCCAATCCCATATTCATCGCCTTAAGCGTTATTGCCCGATACATTGCCCCTGTATCCAGATATAGATAATCCAGTTTGACTGCTAAAAGCCTGGCCATTGTTGTTTTTCCGGCCCCGGCAGGACCATCAATGGTTATGATGAGTCTATGCTTCATTGGATAAATTCTAATTTGTTTCTTATCTTTTTTATCCTGGATAAATAAGAAACAAGTTCATTTTTCTTATTTTTATTTATAAGACAACGGATTTTTTTTAATTCTTTCTCGTAGGCAGTTAAAATTTTAATGATATTCTTTTTGTTCTCAATAAATATATCCCGCCATATCTCCGCTGAACTCTGCGCAATACGGGTAGTATCGCGGAATCCGGAGGAAGCCACTCTCAATGCCTTTGGCTGAACTCTCCCGACTGTCCCTACTAAGGCCTGCGCTGCAATGTGCGGCAGATGGCTTACAGCCGCTAAAAATTCATCATGTTCACGCGCGCTCATAGTAATAACCTCAGCCCCCAAAATTTTAAATAAACGCGCTACCTTTTTAAGGGCATTTTTATCCTTAGGCGAAGCCATCCCATGGCTATGCCTAGGGGTACCCCTGATAATAACACATTTGGTTCCGCAGAAGAGGTCAGGAGAGGCTGCCTTTGCCCCCATCTTCTCTGATCCGGCTAAAGGATGCGTGCCTATGAAATGAACCCCGGAGGGAAGCCTCTTATGCGCCTCCTTTATAATACTTTCTTTGGTCCCCCCAACATCTATGATAACTGACCCTTTTTTAAGAAATTTCGATATCTCAGAC
>DAOWKF010000138.1 GCA_030640045.1 Candidatus Omnitrophota bacterium
ATGCATCATCAATTGCCCCGCCTTCGGGATTAGATATTATGGTATATTGAGATTGACGTATATCAAGTGCTTGAGCATTATTGGTAAGAACATGCTGAAGGAATGGAACTGCCTCTTTCCCTTGAAATACAAATCTCCCCATATGTGAGACATCAAAAAGCCCGGCATTTTTTCTTGTGGCTAAATGTTCTTCTATGATCCCGGTAGGATAGTGCAACGGCATTTCCACATGGCCAAACTCTACCATCTTTGCCTTTAAAGCTAAATGGGCATTATAAAGTGATGTCTTTTCCATAAATAAAAAAGGGCATAATACTTTTTAGTATCATGCCCTCTGTCCTTTTTACCTGAGATATTTAATCCTTCGGCGTCCTTTTTCAGAACCTCTCCAGAGGAAATTTAGAAGTAATAGTCCTTTTGCCTGAGAGTTTTCTTATTTACCCCTTCGGCGCCCAAATCTCCGGGTCTCTCCTATTACTTCATAAGCAAGATTACACTATCTATCTTCTTTTGTCAATTTTTTTTATAGCTTAACTACCTTAACTTCCTTCATCTCTTTTATCTTTTTGAGGTTCCTTAAGACCTGAGGGGTAACAAGGCTGTCTATATTTAGAATTGTGAGTTCTCTCCCGCCCCGTTTTCTCCTGCCAAGGCTCATAGCAGCGATATTAATCTTGTGCCTGCCTAAAATAGTCCCAATCTTGCCTACTACCCCTGGTTTATCTTTGTGGACGCAGATAAGCATAATGTCCCGGGCCATGACATCAACGCGAAAATCGTCAATATGGACCAGCCGCGCATCACGATGGCTGAATACTGTGCCGGCGGCACTCACCACCCCTTTATCTGTCTCAACTGTAACTTCTATAAGATTGGCAAACTCACCTGTCTCACTCGACTTTGTCTCCGATACCTTGATATCCCTTTCCCGGGCAACGAGGGACACATTAACATAGTTCACTGTCTCTTCTAATATGGGCTCGAGAAGTCCTTTAAGTAAGGCCACTGTAACCGGGGTGAGATTATGTTTAATAACCTCACCGCTATATCTTAGTTTAACAGACTTAATCCTTCCACTAGACATCTGGGATTCGAAATGGCCCAAGTCTTCAGCAAAGTTTATGTAAGGCCGTAATATCTCATAGACCTCCGGATCAACGGAAGGGACATTGACTGCATTACGAAGGATTTTCCCTTTCAATGCATCAACAACCTGCTGCGCAATTTCTGTGGCTACACCCACCTGGCCTTCAATGGTTGAGGCGCCAAGGTGCGGGGTCACTACTACATCTTTCAATGTGAGCAGGGGATTATTCTGCGGCGGTTCTTTCTCAAATACATCCAGCGCAGCTCCTGCTATTTTTTTAGATTTTAATGCATCGTAAAGTGCCTTTTCATCAACAATACCGCCGCGGGCGCAGTTTATAATTCGCACGCCGTCCTTCATCCCGGATATAGCCTTAGCATCTATTATATGCCTTGTCTTGTTCGTTAGGGGGGTATGGACTGTGATAAAATCTGCCTGTGCAAAAATATCTTTGAGTTTAACTAATTCTATTCTAAAGGCATTGGCCTTTTCTTTTGAAATAAAAGGGTCATAGGCTATGGTCTTCATTCCAAAACCCTTGGCCCTGCGCGCCACTTCCAGCCCTATCCTTCCTAGGCCTATCACTCCCAGTGTCTTACCATTTATCTCTACCCCTGTAAATTTCTTTTTCTCCCAGAGTCCTTTCTGCATGCTCTGATAGGCCTGCGGTATAAGACGCGCCACGGCAAAGAGCAGTCCTATGGCATGCTCAGCAGTGGATATGGTATTAGCGCCGGGAGAATTCATAACTATGATACCTTTTTCAGTAGCAGCCTTAATATCGACATTATCCAGACCTACGCCGGCCCGTCCAATGACCTTGAGATTCTTAGCAGCCTGAATAACTTGAGCTGTAACCTTTGAGGCGCTGCGGACAATCAGGGCATCATATTTAACAATCTCTTTTATTAATTCCTGCTGGGATAGACCGGTCTTTACCGTAACATCAATCCCTTTTTCCTTCTCGAGGACAGCTACTCCTTTTTCAGAGAGGCTGTCGCTTATAAGTACTTTCATTAGTTTTGCTTTATCCCAATATCTCCTCTGCGGCTTTAACTGCTGCGCCGAGCTTAACCTTTGCCCCCATTTTCTTAAGGACCATCTCAAGACTTGAAAGGGCGACAATTACATCAAAACGGTCAGCGTAGCCCATATGCGCTATCCGGAAAATTTTACCCTTGAGTTTCCCCTGACCACCTGCAATGGTGATACCGTATTCCTCGCTCATCTTTTTTACCAGGGCTAAGCCGTCTACGCTTGACGGGATATTAACAGATGTCACTGAATCAGATGGTGATTTAGCATATACCTGTAATCCAAGCGCCTTAATACCTGCCCTCATTGCCTCTGCTAACAGCCGGTGTCTGGCGAGAACTCTTTCCAGGCCTTCCTCTTTAATCATAGCAAGCGATTCTTTAAGCGCCAGGACAAGGCTGACAGGCGGAGTAAAAGGATGATCTGTCTTTAAAAAAGACTCCCGCGCCTTCGTCAGATTAAGATAATACGACGGCAGGCATGTATTATCTTTTACATTTGCTTTTATCTTTGCCCATGCCTTTTCATTGACAGATATAAAGGCGAGTCCCGGCGGAATCATAAGTCCCTTCTGGGAACCTGCCACTACCACATCCAGCCCCCATTCATCTGTCTTAATCTCCACTGACCCTAAGGCGCTTACAGCATCAACCACAAGTACTGCCTTAGTTTCTTTAACTATACGGCCTATGCTCGCCACATCATTCACCACACCTGTGGATGTCTCGCAAAGTGTAACAAATACAACTCCGATGTCATTATCTTTTGCCATGGCCTTTTGTATTTCATAAGGCGACACAGCATTCCCCCACTCTACGTCCATTGCCTCTATTTCTACGCCATATGCCTGACAAATCTCTCCGAATCTTTCTCCAAACTTTCCG
>DAOWKF010000085.1 GCA_030640045.1 Candidatus Omnitrophota bacterium
GCCCTTTTTGTCCGACCGGGTGATGCAGAGGACCTCGCCGTCGCAATTAAAAAACTCCTTAAAAATGAATCTCTGGCTCAGGAATTAGCTGATAATGCATATATTCTTTCAAAAGAGTATTCCTGGAAAAAGAGGGCCGAACATATCATTAATTTTTTAAAAATGGGGAGTGTGGAACCTGCCCGTAAGGGTGCTGTCCCAAATTTTTAAATGAGAGTAGCTGTTATCAGGCGCTGTATACATCATCACGGAGGGGTAGAAGGTTACGCCCTTAAATTAATCCACGGCCTTAAGAAAAGGGGGATTGATGTGGCGGTCTTGGCAGAGGAATACGTGCCCCGTACCGAAATTAATTTTTTTTTTATTAAACCCTCTACCCCTTTTATACCCGCACCTATTTTCTTCAACCGTTCTTGCCAAAAGATACTGGCGAAAGAGAAATTTGACATTGTTCATAGTCTTGAGCGGACATGGCCCCAGGACATATACCGCGCTGGTGAAGGATGCCACGCTGAGTTTATGAAGACCCTCTCCCTGAAAGACCGGCTAAATCCCAAACATCTTCTTACACTTTATGCAGAGAAAAAGGCGTTTTCATCTTCACAATATATTATGGCCAATTCCAATAAGGTGAAGAAGGAAATCATAACTCATTACAATATCCCGGAAGAGCGTATTGTAACTATATATACCGGTGTTGACATAGATAGGTTTAATCCGCAAAAAACAGGGACAGTCCCCTCTTTTGTAACCATCCTTTTTATCGGTTCCGGATTTAAGCGCAAGGGCCTTAAACTTCTCATCAAGGCCTTAGCCCGGGTAAATTTTTCTTTTAAACTGCTAATTGCCGGCAAAGGGAAGGTTGCCCCTTATCTCAACCTTGCAACTTCTCTGGGACTTAAGGATAAAATTAAATTTTTCGGTCTGGTTAAAGACATAGATTCTCTCTACGCCGGAGCTGACCTCCTGATCTTGCCGTCTCTCTACGAGCCCTGCAGTAATGTGTGCCTTGAGTCAATGGCCTCTGGCGTCTCTATACTTACTACCAGATGTAATGGCGTCTCCGAGATATTGGAAGATGGGCTAAAAGAGCTTATAATAGAGGACCCGTTTGATATAGAAGAGATGGCTCGCAAAATTATGGCCATTACCTCTAAAAATACGAGAGAATCACTTTCTCCAAAGGTGCACGAACTCGCCCAAAAATTTTCCTTTTCATCGCACCTTGAAGAAGTTTTAAAATTATATGAACGGGTTATGAAAAATAGGGATAATTAAATGCTATCCTTATTTAATGAAAAACTTAATCCATAGAGAAGAGCGAGAACTCTTCTTACTCCTTGGTATATTTTTAATCATTATATCCGCTACCAATACCCTTGTCCAGATATCCGGGGATGCCCTCTTTATTTCCAATATCGGTATAACGAGACTTCCTTTCATGTATATAGTTTCAGCCCTTGTATTGGCTGTAATGGCTATAGTAGTTATACCGGTCATCGATAGAATCCATAGGATAAAGATATACAATATAACTGCAGGGCTTTTGGCCATGCTATTATTATCCTGCTGGGGGCTTGTACTTCTCAAGATCAACTGGACATATTACCTCATATATGTTGTTACATATATTCTGGAGGCATTTCTCTTTCTGGAATTCTGGCTGATTGCAGGTGACATCTGTCATACCAGACAGGCCAAGAGGATATTCCCAATCATCCTTGGCGGAAGTCTTATTGCGGGAGCCGGTACCGCATTTCTCACAAAGTTTCTCGCCCCTGTCCTTCCTATTAGAAATCTCCTGTTTATTTCAGGCCTCCTCTGCCTGATTACTGTCCCTTTAAGCCGGCGCCTTTCAAGGTTTTTCGAACCCAGAGGGGACTGTCAGCAAAAAATAGGCAAATTTTTTAAAGAAATATCCATCTTAAATCGCCTCTCTCTGGATCTAAAGATTATCTGGCAGTCAAAACTCGTAAAGCTTCTCTCTCTTTCTTTCATATTGTACACAGTGCTCAGTTTTATCCTTGAATATAAATTTAATCAGGCAGCCAGCCTCTATTTTACTGTTAACGGCAAAGTAGTTACAGAGAGATTGGCTGGATTCTACGGCCTTATAAAGGGATGGATTGTCATAGGTGCAATTTGTCTGCAATTTTTTTTCTGCCGCCGCATTATTAATCGGGCGGGTGTATGCAATACATATATCCTGATGCCGTTTGTATTTCTCCTTGGATTTTTCGGAATTTACCTGGCTAAGATTTTTCAGGGAGCAGCCCTATATCTATTTTTCTATGCGGGAACATCTGCCAGATTCAGTCATAAAGCCGTGGCAGGCTCCCTATATCGTTCCTCGGGTGAGCTCCTCTACAATGCCATACCCACTGAGAAAAGGGGCAGGGTCAGGGCTTTTCACAGCGCTTTGGTAGAGCCCATGGGCATAGCATTAGCCGGAGGAGTGATTATGCTTGCCTGCCGGTTTTCATTACCCCTGGCAATAGTTTTTAGTTTTATATACATCATCATAGTTGGAATAGGCCTAAAGAAGAATTACCTCTCCAGCATTATAGAGATGCTAAAGGAGAAGAGCGGCAGACTCTGGGAGACAATGTCCGGGACATTTGGACAGTATGGGACAAGAGAGATATTGGGCCTGCTCCAGAATTCCCTGAAAGATAGCGACCCTGATATTCGCACCTTTGCTTATGAAATAATCAGCCAGACAAGGGATAAAGACACAAAGTCGCTATTTGAGTCTGCGCTAACTGAAAATTTTTTTACTATTAAAAGGATTGCAATTAAGGCCCTGGGAGATATTGGCGATAAAGACACCATTAATCTAATTGAGCCATTTCTAAATGATAAAGATTTTAGAATAAGGGCACAGGCCATATCCACTACGTGGCTCCTGGGTGGAGAAAAAGAGAAACTAAAAATCCGGGAAAATGTAAATTATCTCCTGAAGCTTTTTGAGAGAAGAGATAATCGTTTAAGCAATCTCATAAGCAGCACCCTATCAGATATGGGGGAGATAGCTCTGGATTCCATCAAGGAATTTCTGCCCGGTTCAGATATATATTCCTGCTATTTTCTTTTTAAGGCATTAGAGGGAATGACCAGGCAGGGAGTTAATGTAGAAGGGCGAAGTCCTGACTGGCGGAGCCGTATCGAAGGGATCAGAAGGGAGGAGATTATAGAAGTAATCTCCCGTCTCGTCAAGCAGTGCTATTACCATCTCTATGTCATTGAGAAATTTGCATCATTTCCAATGGCAACCCTTCTTCTCAAAGACGCCCTCCTTGAAGAAAACAGAAAAGTAGAGTTCAATGTAATTTGCGGACTGAAGCTCCTGGATAAAAATTCTGAGAGGATGAATATAATCTCAAAAAATTTAAGACATCCTGATGCCTTTATCAGGTCAAATGCAATTGAGGCATTAGAACATATTGGCGAGCCTGAAATTGCCTCTCCCCTTATAGCGCTTCTGGAGAATAAAACGGAATTTGATTTCCCGGACGTGGATATATCCGGGGTATTGGAGACCTTTATTAAATCGAAACATAAGTGGCTATGCGCCAGTGCCATTTTCACCATAGGTGAACTAAAACTTACTAAATTTAAAGACAGGCTCTTGCATCTTCTAAAAGATAAAGACTCTCTCATTAGGGCCAATAGCCTGGAGGCCTTGTTAAAGATGGGACATAGATTTTCTCCTGACCTGCTCCAGTCCCTGAAAAACGACCCCAGCGCTTTAGTGAAAAAATATATAGACATCTATAAGGTGTCAAGGAGGTAAAATGAAAACAAAATATTTATTATTGGTACTTGTTTCTTTCATGCTTATGGCAGGTTTTATGCCTGCTATGCTGGAGGGGAAGACAGATGTAGAAGAAAAGAGGGAAAGGATGCTCAGAGACGCCTTTTCTTTTTTTAGAGGAGACATCAAATCATTTTATGACTATGCCTTACGTCATAAACCATCTCTAAAGGAAGTGCCTGTTGTCCAATTACATGGAGATCCCCATATTGAAAATCTTGGACTCTGGTGGACTGAAGAAGAGGGAATAAAATTTGGTCTAATAGATTTTGAGGAGACAAGGAAAGGTCCGTTTTATCTGGATCTCGAAAGATTTGCCATAGGCCTTATCCTTGTAAGCCACATGAGGGGTATTAATAAAGAGCAAAAAATAATCACTACCTTATTTAAAAGCTATAACGAAGAATATTCCTCGCCCCTCACCCTTTCTTCTCCTATTGTAAAAAAAATCTGGCAGAGGGGAGAAAAAAATAAGCGCTTAGACTTGCTTAATGGATATGGAAAGACTTCCCTTAATGAAAATGGGCATAGGAAATTTAAAACCAGTCTTGACCTTATCCATCTTGATATATCCAGGATACAGCCTGCAGTAGATATCTATTTAAAATCCCTTCCTCCTGAATATCAAAAGAAAGCAGAATTTTACGAGATTAAAGACGCTGTCCAGGTCAAGAGGGCAGGCCTGGGGAGTCTGGGCAATCTAAAATATCGTCTTCTTGTTGAAGGTCCTTCCGAATCTCAGGATGATGACTATATCCTGGAATTGAGAGAGGCTAAAACTCCGGCCCTGCGCATCTTTAATGCCCGGGAACTAATTCAGGGACTAACTTCTCCTTTTTTGGGGGTTACCCGATTTGAGGGTAGAGATTTTTTAGTGGATGAGGTCCATCCCTGTTATAGCACGATGGAAATAAAAGACCTTAAAAACCTTAAGGATTTTTTAGAAATAGCGAGAGTTGGCGGACAGATTCTGGCAGAGGCCCATTCCAAAACCATACCACAGCATAAAATAGATTCAGGCATTTTTGCTCAGATAGAAGATGTCATCCTGGACTATAGTTATATCTCTGAGCTTAAGACTTTATCCGATAAACTTCATTTTGCCAGGGATAGATGGATGAATTCACTTGAAGATAAATATATTGAAAAGGCCCTTGAGACCGGTTATAAAGACATGCAGGAATACTGCCGGGAATATCTTAAGAAAAATAAAAAATTCAGGATAGAAAAAATGGGGGAGATAGCCGCAGAAGTACGATATCCGTATGAGGTCTATTATAATGACCTCTATATAGAGGCCAATAAACTGAAAGAACAGCTTTTTAATATAACTACGCCTGGCACCATAGCCAATTCCTATTATGTGCGCCCTTCAGGAAAAAACCTTGTCAATCTCAAGGCCCTTTTTGACAGGATCTACAAATATTATATCGGTAAGTCCTATTCCTGGACCCGCTATTTCAATAAATACCTTTTTCAAAAATCACGCCTGGAACACTATCTTAAAGAATGGAATTATTGGGATGAACAATATCAATTGTCCAATACTCCGCATAACAGGAAAATGGCGGAGTTCTGTTATAAGCGGTTAAAAACAGAATGCAGGACCAATAATCTCCCTCTGGCAGGAGAGGTAAATGCATTTTATATATCTAAAAATTTTGATGGCTATTATGATAAGCTTTTGCGCCGGGAAAAATTAAATAAGGCCCGCCGGGAAAAGGGGTATAAGAAAGAAGTCGTTGTCCTTATCCATGGGCTGGGAGAGGACCGAGCTTCATGGAAGGAGCTGCCTCTTCTCTTAGCTAACGAAGACACAGTTAATCCTGATTTAAAAAAATATTTTAAGGTATATTTATTCCGTTTTGATACTATTGAGGATTCCAAGAGTGTTGTTAATTTTACCGGAGAATTTTCTGGTTTTATCCGGGAGGTACAGAAAAGAGAAGAGATAGAGAAGGTAAATATTATTGCCCACAGCCTCGGAGGAGTAATAACACTGAAATATCTTACCCGGAATACCAGCCCTGGTTTTGAACGCAATAATATAAAACGGTTCATCGGTATAGCGCCTTCCTTATCCGGCAGTAAAGTAGCCAATGCAGTTGTTGCAATATTTAAAAAACCAGAGGCCTGGTTTGAGGAAAGTGTGAAGGCCCTCGATACCGGGGATGTCCCGAATAAAGGGGATATCCAGGTTGAGGAAAATCAGATTGGTAGTAGTGTAAACCTTGATTCATTCAGGAGGATTAATATGGAGAGGTCTCTTGACCCTGTTAAGACCTTGACTATTATCGGTATCCCTCCCAGAAAAACATCCGGCGGCAAAAAAACTTTCGGCATAAGTGAGGACGACGGCCTTGTCCGCGTATATAGTGCAAATCTCAACCACAACTACTTTAAAGACAATGAGGCCGGAGAAAACATTGGCTATCAAAAAGCCAGAGTGCGCTATATCCCCCTGGGACACTTTGAACTGGTGGAGATTACTTCAAGGCATCATCCTACTTATAAATATATTGTTTCTTTTTTAAATGACAAATTAGTTCCACAGGAGAATGAAAAAGGGTTTACTATAAAGACATTTGGGATAGTATTGAGGGTTATCCCTACCACACCTTCTCTTGAAGTAGAATTAGTAAAAGACGCCCCGGAATTTTCCAGAGATATAGTTATGCAGGAAAAACTCTGGAATAAAAAGACTGGCGCCTATTTTGAGCATGGGTCTTTTATGAATAAGGATTTAAAAAAAGGTATGGTAGTCTATCGCCTCAAGTCGCCGGGGTATAAGACAAGGACCGTCTCTATTCCAGTAACCCGCGGTCAGCTCACCTACGCCCCTCACCTGACGTTAAAAAGAGAGTAAGACAAAAAATCTTTGCTAATAGGAAAAATCGAGATATAATAAATATCTATGAAATTTAAAACAGATTGCCGGTTTTTTAAAGGGGAGAGGCCGTGCGCGCCTTATAAACTCTGTGACAGGTGCCCTGACTATAAACCCATGGGGAAAAGGATACTCATCATTAAATTAGGAGCCGCAGGTGATGTCCTCCGCACCACTCCGCTTTTAACTGCAATTAAAAAGAAATACACAGATTATTTTATTACCTGGCTTACATTCCCTGAAGCAGAAGAGGTGCTGAAGTTTAATCCTTTAATTGATCGTCTCCTTGTATATAACCCTGGGTCTATCCTGAGACTCGAGAGAGAGAGTTTTGATCTGGTCCTCTCCTTAGATAAGATGGTTGAGGCAACGGCACTCGTTACAAAAATAAAGGCCGGGGAAAAGAGGGGATTTTATATGGGAGATAAGGGCGAGCTCCTTCCATTAAATAAAGAAGCAGA
>DAOWKF010000037.1 GCA_030640045.1 Candidatus Omnitrophota bacterium
GGATAATAGCCTTTGCTTCGGCCTCTTCATCCGGCAGTGCCCATAAAGATACATTTGCCCCTCCTTTTATCCGGGGGCAGAGCTCCTTTTTCATGCGTTTGGTATTTTTTTCTATGAGTCCCTGGCCGGCTTTAAGTATGACCTCGGTTGAGCGGTAGTTTTCTTTTAAGGTGACAGATTCAGCCCCGGGGAAATCTTTTTTGAATCCCAAAAAATTTTGTAGATTCCCTCCGCGGAAAGAATAGATGGCCTGGTCACTATCACCTATAGCCCAGAGATTGTGGTGAGATGAGGCGAGTAATTTCAGGAGTTCATACTGGGCCTGGTCTATATCCTGATACTCATCTACAAGAATATAAGTGAAGATTTCCTGATACTTGCGAAGTATCCCCGGATGTTCTTTGAAAATAGATATAGGCAGGCGTATAAGGTCGTCAAAAAATTTTTCTTCTTCTGCCGGATCATAGATAAGACAATCAGGGTTTAAATTGAGTCGATCAATCTCCTGGCGGAGTATCCTGAGGCCTAATTGATGGAATGTCCCTATAAAGAGATTCTGTAGGGTCCCGAGCTCTGTTTCTGCCCGCTCTCTCATCTCCTGGCTGGCCTTGTTGGTAAATGTCAGGACAAGGATATTCTCCGGATGGACATTTTTTTCTTTAATTAGATAGACCAGGCGCCGTGTGAGTGTATGGGTCTTACCTGTGCCGGCCCCGGCTACAATAAGTGCCGGCCCGTCTTTTAGTTTACATGCCCTGTCCTGAGATTGGTTTAAATGCATTAAAAGAGATTGAGCTGCCGGTCAAATTTATTTTTTTCCCGGTCGGGGATGAGCTCTATCTTTCCATATTCGCCGTCGTATCCCGGAAAGATTTTAATTTTACCTTCGCGCATCCTGCGAATTCCTTCAGCCAGAATTTTGGAACCTGCCTTTTCTATTTCCTGTATCGGCGCATCTAAAAGGATATTGAATTCACTGCCCAGGTTATTTAAAAGACGGAAATATTCCTCTCTTACTGTTTTCGTCCCTGTCCCCACTCCTTTGATCTGGGCTATAATATCCATAAGGGGCACGATGCTGTAAAAAGGAGGAGCCCCGGGAAGTTTAAATCCCTCTTTTCTGCACGCTAGTTCTTCTACTCTATACATCACGCCGCGTGTCATTTTTTTCCCGCATTGAGGGCAGAGACTATTTAATTTCCGGGTTTCGCATGGAGATAAGCAAGTCTTGCAGAGGCGGTGGCCGTCAAAGTGATATTTACCTTGTTCCGGAAAAAATTCTATTGTCCCCTTGAATCCCTTTCGTTCCTTGATGGCATTTTTGATATGTGTATAGTTCAGGTCTCCTTCGAGGATATTTGCTTCCCGGCCAAGCTTTGCAGGTGAATGCGCATCTGAGTTAGAGATCAGGGTTATGTTATCCAGCTCTTTAACACGCCAGTTCATCGAAGGATTAGAAGAAAGTCCTGTCTCAACAGCGCAGATATACGGGCTCAGATCTTCAAAACACTCTTTAATTGAGTCAAATCCGGAATTGGACCCAAAAACAGAAAAATGAGGTGTCCACGCATGAGCCGGTATGAATATGCCTTGAGGTGCAGTCTCCAGGACAATTTCTAAGAGGAGTTTGCTGTCCATGCCGAGGATTGGGCGGCCGTCAGATGAAAGATTCCCGATATGGCTAAGCTTGGTATTAATCTTAGAGGCATCCTCAATAGTCGGAACAAGAATTAGGTTATGGAGTTTACGCAGGCGTCCATTTTTAGAATAGATGTTACTTATTTCTGCTGAGAGGAGAAAGCGGACAGATTTACGACATGAGGGAGGGACATAATCAGGTGAAGGAGAACGGAGCTTAAAAAGTCCATCTTCTGCGGGAACAAGTTTTTCTTTTATTTCTTTAAGCCAGACAGGGTGAGTAAAATCTCCTGTGCCGATAACCGTAATACCCTTTAATTGTGCCCAGCGGTCTATATTTTCAAGGGTCATGTCTTTGGACGTGGCCCTGGAGAAGCGCGAGTGGATGTGAAGATCAGCTATGTACTGCATACGTTATTATTGTACCAGATTTTAAAATACTTGCCAATCATTTTAGGATAGTGTAAAATTATTAGGTATGTGGAAAGAAAAAGATATTGAGAAATCATACGATGACGGTGATGTAATTATCCGCCAGGGAGATCAAGGCAGGGAGATGTTTATTATTCAGAAAGGAGCGGTAGAGGTCGCAACCGCTGTAGACGGGAGAAAAATTATTTTAGCCGCACTCACCCGCGGAGATTTTTTCGGTGAGATGTCACTTCTGGAAAAGGTGCCGAGGTCAGCGACTGTCAGGGCTAAAGGAGCTACCACGCTTCTTGTTTTAAATACAGGCAGTTTCCTCTTAAAGATAAGGCGTGACCCTACGTTTGCCTTTGATATTTTGAAGAAAATGAGCCAGCGGGTGCGGAAACTCAATGAAAGGGTTGTATCAGATATAATAATGTAATATCGATGATCACCCATAACGAACGGTTTTGCGTTATATCAGACCTGCATTTCGGCAGTCCGCTTTTCAGAAAAAGTGACCGGTTTATTTCTTTCTTGAAATACATCTCCGGGCAAAAGATGACCCTGTGTATAAATGGCGACGGGATTGATCTCCTGCAGTTATCTTTTAGCCGTTTTATGCTGGATATGCCGGACTTAAGCAAGGCCCTGCGCGATGCAGTCTCGCAGGGGACCAGGATATACTATATAGTTGGAAATCACGATATATATATGGAGGAGTTCCTTGAAGACTGGGGGATATTAAAGGTCTATCCATATCTTGATTTTATCTCCGGAGAGAAACGTATCCATATAGAGCACGCCCATCTCTATGACCGTCTTTTTTTATATAATCCGGATCTATATATCAAACTGGTGCGTTTGGCCGGTTACCTGGTTAAAATTTCGCCGGTATTCAACACACTGTATGATAAATTTATAGCTATGATGTGCTATATCTCCTGCAAGATAAGATTGACTGAAGTGGCTAAATCTTTTGAACATCCGCAGTTTTTAAAAGCAGCTATGGAGGTCTTTAAACGCGGATATGATGTAGTTATTTTTGGGCATACCCACCGGCCGGGAATTATAAAATTACCTCATCAGCGTCTTTACGTTAATCCCGGCTGCTGGTATAAGGACATTGCCTATTACGTGGAAATAGATAGGGGTAAGGTAGAGTTAAAGGAATGGCAGGCTGCGTAGATAAGGAGGACTAATAGGATGAAGGTGATCAGGTTGGTTTTAGGCTTGGTGGTATGTATAGTTTTTTTTGCCGGTATTATGGCCATGGCTGCTGATATGAGCGGCAGGGAGATTATGGATAAGGTCCGGGAATTGCAGAAGGCGCAGGATGAAGAGGAGACCCAGGGCATGCGGCTTATTGATAAAAAAGGCCGGGTCAAGGAGAGAGAGATAAGCACTTATACGATGAAAAATGAAAATGACCTGGGCAAGACCCTGATACGTTTTCATAAGCCTTCTGATGTAGCCGGCACAGGACTTCTGACGTGGGAGCAGAAGGATAGGGATGATGACCAGTGGTTATATCTGCCTGCTACAAAAAAATCCAAGCGTATTGTCTCAGGCAACAGGAAAGGCAAGTTTATGGGTACGGATTTCACATACGGAGACTTGAGACCCGAAAAGCTGGATAAGCATAATTATAATCTGGTAGGGAGTGAAGCCATTGACGGAAAGGACTGTTTTGTTATAGATGCAGTGCCAAAAGATCCAAAAGAGATAAAAGATAGTGGTTATTTTATGAGGAAGCTCTGGGTGCGCAAGGATATATATTTTGTAGTACAGAAAAAATTTTATGATCCTAACAGGAAGCTGGAGAAGGTCTCGACAGCAGAGGACCTCAAAAACGTTTCAGGCAGTATCTGGAGAGCGGACTCTATTACAATGAAAAGCTTTAAGAAGAAACACAAGACAATCCTGAAGTCTAAAGGCAGGAAGATCAATAAGGGGCTTTCAGTGAATCTATTTACAATCAGGGAGTTAGAAAAGGGACAGTAATGCAGAAACTAATCTTCTGGGTTCTTAAGCATCCGATTATTTCAATAGGACTGCTGGTCATAATCACAGTTGGTCTATGCTGGAAGGTCAATACCTTAGAGATAGATTCTTCAGCTGAGGGGTTGATGGTGGAGGGTGACCCTGCCCGGGACTACTATGAGACTATCAAGGAGAAGTTCGGGGATGATAACCTGACAGTTGTCGTCTTACAGGCTGATGATATCTTTACTGCGCCTGCCTTGCGCACTATAGGTAATATAACAGGGGACTTAGAGTCTATAGAAGGCGTGGCAAGCGTCGAGAGCCTTACGACAGTGAACAGGATCCATGGTGTAGAAGATACTCTCGATACAGGGCCTCTTATTGATGAGATCCCTGAAGATGCAGCAGGGCTTAATGACCTTCGCAAGATTGCCATGCGCAATTATATCTATATAAATAATGTCATCTCTAAAAATGCCGAAACTGCGGCAATAAATATCTTTACGACAAAACCCGAAGATAAGAATTTTAATAAAAAGTTCTCAAGGCAGGTTGATGAGATTATTGATAAATATAAAGGCTCCTTTGATGTCTATCAGATAGGCACGCCGCTTACCAAGGTTACTTTCAGTTCTTATATTGAAGGAGACCAGAGGAAACTTATGCCGTATGCCGTCCTTGTATTGGTGGCGATTTTATTTTTTGCATTTAGAAACATCGTTGGAGTGATTGTCCCTCTTGCAACAGCGGGCTTAAGTATTTTCTGGACACTTGGTTTTATGGCCTGGCTGAAATTCCCGATTAATGTAGTTACGGCTATTATCCCGGCGCTCCTTATCGCTATTGGGTCAACTGAAGATACACATATGATTTCTGAATATTATCTAGAGCTCATTAAAGGGCATGTGAAAAAAGACGCAGTTAAACGTATGGTCAAGCGCCTGGCCCTGCCCATACTCCTCACCTCTTTTACAACAGCGCTCGGTTTTTCAACCCTGGCAACCAATAAGATTACAATACTCCGGCAATTCGGCATTGTATCTTCTTTTGGCCTGGCAATTAATTTTATTATTACGATAGTTGTTGTGCCGATAATCCTTCATTTACTTAAGGTCCCTAAGCACCTCAGCGGCAGTGCGGGGTCTTCATCCCCCGGCAGTGATTCAAAGAAATGGGGGGCATTGGATTCAATGTTACGGAAGATAGGTAATATTGACCTCTCTAAAAAATTTGCTATTACTGCCATAACTTCTTTCCTGGTCGGGCTGTCGATTATTGGATGTTTCCGTCTTCAGATAAATACTGATTTTGTCAGTTATTTTAAAGAGAGCTCTTTTATCAGAAAGAGGAGCAAGTCCATCCATGAAAATTTGGCCGGGGGGCTCAATTTTTACACGGTTATTGAAACAGAGAAAGAGGATGGGGTATTAGAGCCAAAGGTCTTAAGGCAGATTGCCAGGCTTGAGAGATATCTAAATGATACAGGGAAGTTTGATAAGACCATTTCTATAACCGATCATTTAAGTGTTATGAACAGGGAGATGAACGCGGGAGATAAAAAGTTTCAGCATGTCCCTGATTCTAAAGAGAGTGCAGTGCAGTATCTATTGATGATGGATGACGAAGATATAGAGAAATATCTCGATTACGAAAGGGCTGCGGCCAATATTGTAGTACGGCATAATATCACCAGCTCCTCAGAACTGAGACGGGAATTAAAAAAAATAATGGCCTATTGCAGAGATAATATGTCTCCGGACATTAAGGTCAAGGTTACAGGAGAAGGAATTTTAATAAATAATGCTGCTGATGCCATGGCCCGGGGACAGGCTACAAGTCTGGGCCTTGCCCTTGGAGCAATATTTATAATCATGAGTATCTTGTTTCTCTCTATTAAGGCCGGGTTTTTATCTCTTATACCCAACTTCTTGCCGATAGTTTTTAATTTTGGAATTATGGGCTGGGCAGGTATTCCGCTCAACACAGGGACATGCATGGTAGCTGCGATTGCCCTTGGTATAGCTGTAGATGATACCATCCATTTTATGGCGCGTTATCACCGGGAAATGAAAGAGAGCCTGGATCAGAAAAAGGCCATGTATAATTCCCTTCTTGGAGAAGGTAAACCAATTATGTTTACTTCAGTTGCGCTTGCCTTTGGATTTATAATACTGGTTTTGTCAAATTTTAATCCGACGATCCAGTTTGGTTTTCTTTCCGCGATTGTCATGCTCACAGCATATCTCTCTGATATGTTTGTAACCCCGACCCTCATGGCCTCAACCCAGCTCGTTACCCTGTGGGATATGGTTGGGTTAAAGCTGCGTAAGGACATTACCAGGATAAGCCCTCTCTTTGCAGGTCTATCTCATTCCCAGGCCAAGAAGGTAGTCCTCCTCGGGAGCATGCCGCTTTTTCATAAAGGAGACTATATCCTGAAGCAGGGAGAAAAGGGTAGAGAGATGTATGTAATTGTCACAGGCTCTGCAGAGGTATCTCTTGATAGTCCGCAAGGACAGAAGAAATTGGCCGTACTTAATTCCGGCGAGATGGTAGGTGAAATGGGTATGGTTGGTGAAGGGGTGCGCTCGGCAAATGTAATAGTCCTGGAAGACAGTTATATTATGAAGATAGATGAAAGTTCCCTTGACAGGATTGCCCGCAGGTTCCCGCGCATTGCTACGAAACTATTTTTCAATATCTCTAAAGTCCTCAGCCGGCGCCTGGCCAAACAGAATGTCATCCAGACTTCTTAAGACCACCGGCAGAAAAATTATCGGGGCTATAGACTTAGGTGCCTCTCGCGCTAAATTTATCATTGGCATTTTCACCCGGGATAGATTTAAGGTAGAGGAATTGTACCGCTTTGAAAACGCGCCGATAAATCTATATTTCAAAACCCATCGTAACACCCTCCATAAGATGTACTGGGATGACCTTATGATTTACCAGGAGATAATCAAGGCGCTGAAGATTTTTTCTAAAGAATATAAAGACGGCCTTAGTTCCCTGGGCATAGATACGTGGGGGACAGACGGCGCATTTTATACAGCCACAGGCGAGATGCTCGACCGGGTATATAATTACCGCGACCACCGGCTTGATAGCGTAAGAAAAGAGATGTTTAAGATTTGTCCGGAGAAAAGACTTTTTGAAATGAC
>DAOWKF010000074.1 GCA_030640045.1 Candidatus Omnitrophota bacterium
AGGAGCCATGCCGTAACAAGTTCTACTTCATCGTTATCCCGCGTTAAGACTGCTACGTCTTCGTAAGAAAACCCCATACCTTCATGTCTAGAGAAACTTTGAATAAGATTTATAACTTTCTCTTTTATGAGCTCTTCCCTGTCTTCTTTATCCAGTGCCTCTACACATTCAACCTTTACATAGCCGCAAGTATTCTCTTTCTTATAAGTTTGTTTTGAACCCTGAAAATTCCTGAGAATCTCTTTTGCTTCACGATGATTAAGCCCGCCGCCTTTACGCTGCAGCACATCGAAAAAATCTTTAAGATTTTTTTCTGAAAAGACCTCATTATTGAACAGAACAATCTCTTTTTGACTTCGATAATTCATATTGAGAGATTTATGCTGGACATTGAATTTTTTAAATCCATCTTCCACATAATCCAGAAGGGCGGCATCCCCTCCCCTGAACCTGTAAATAGCCTGCTTTCTGTCACTCACACAGAATAAACTCCCTCCGGTTGAGAGCGCCTCCTCAACCATTGGGGCCAGGTTTCTCCACTGAAGACGGCTGGTATCCTGGAATTCATCAATAAGATAATGCCTGAGGCGGGTAGCAATCCTGTAATAAAGCTCACCGATAGTTATTGAGCTGTTATCAAAAAGTGACCTGGCGTGCCTGTTAAGTTCTCCTAAAAAGATAATATCATCTCTGATGGCTAAATCCTTAAAGACATCTAATACCATATCAAAAATATCAATGTAAGGGCTTAAGAGACTTAATGACTCCACCTCACACACTTCCTTTAAACCCCTTCTTATCGTTTCCCATAATTTTTCAGTTTCTTTTGGAAGGGAATATCCTTTGTTAAGAGGGAATTCAGGTCTGGCAAAAGAGGCGGGGATACTATCAATATCGAAACTATATTGCGTTTTATTTAAAAAAGATGTAAGACTCTTAAAAAATCTCTGATTAGTTCCCTCCGGCGCAGTATCTTTTAATTTTTTTATAGAGCTAAGGACATGTTTCTTTTTTATAATAAGGTTTCCTTCTTTAACATCAGGCTTCTTAAATCTATCTCCGTAGACATTGGTTAAACCGAACATTGCCCCCATAAGGGAAAGTATATCCTTTTTGACAAACCAGCTTACACGGTTTTCTACATACAGGTATTGTTGCAAAAATTTAACAAAGGCGTTGAGGACCTTTTTGTCCTGCCCTGTCTTTTCTATAAGTTTGTCTAAGCTGTATGCCAGATCTTCGCTATGGTCCTGCTTTATCCTGAAACCGGAAGAAAAACCAGTCTTGAAGGTGCATCCCGAGAGAATGGATTTGATAAAACTATCTATTGTCTGCACCTGAAAAAAGTGGTAGTCTCGCATAATCGCATCCATCAAAACAAGCGCATTTTTTCTATCGTTCCTATATTCATCCAAAAATTTACCCAGTGCGATTTTTTTAAGAAATTCAAGTATCCTTTCCTTCATTTGAAGAGTCGCCTTGTTCGTAAAGGTTATGGCAAGTATCTCCCTTAATGGATTTGCCTGAGGATCCAGGGGGTTAAGAAGGAGGTAAATATACTGCTTTGCCAGGGCATAGGTCTTGCCCGAACCAGCAGAAGCATTAACTATAGAGACCTGTTTCATTAATCCGACATTTAGCTATTCAACAAAATAAATGGCGTTCTTCTTAAATCCTTTTGATTGTTGATAATTCTTCAATCCCTATATGCGATATCCATAACCTTTTTAGTCACTATCCTGTATATCCTCTCCATCTCTTTGTGAAAATCCGGTGAGCCATGCCAAAAAGATGGAGGTCCTAAGCGCCTGATTAAAGCTAAGGGTACTTCCGGAGGCTGGATATCTATGTGAAATTTTTGCAGCTTATCATCTGATTTCCAGAATTTATGAATACATTCTTCTAAAGGCACTATCTTTTTTATTTTCTGTTTCTGTTGAGGATCTTTTAAAGGACTCTCTTCTTTACCAGAAGTCTCAGTCCATTGCTTGCTTATATCTCCTATTATCTCATCTTTGCTTTTACCCCGCATCTTGAATATCATAAATGGATCTCTATCAAATTCATCTGCCAGGACATAATGAACTGCGGCAATATACTTACAAGGATGGAGTGTATGTTTAGCAGTAGCAGTTCTTTTTTTAGCAGCCGTTTCTCTTGTTGCCTCTCCCCAAAGAAAAAAATTTTTGTCTTTTTCTTTATTAATCCAGTTCAGATGAAGTATCTGCATAACCTCTATTATATTTCAGGCAAGTCATTCTGATCTTCATTTATATTAATTTTCAATCCCTCAATGTATGACTTGATTAAGCTGATGGTTTAATTATAACAAATGAATGGAATGGATTGAAGAAAAATAATAAAATGTTTTGTCTGAAAATCAGAGTGCCCCTAGTGAAGAGCTTGCCGGCTATATCATATAGATTTAACCGTATTTACTATCTGTTTTTGCAGTGTATCTAAAAAATATGCACCAAGGTCCTTTGCTTGTTTTTCATAGAACCAGTAACCATCAATCAAATCCAGGGTTGCAGAATTAAGTATTTTGATTTTCATGAAGTTTTATCTCGGATATATTTCTTTGCTTTATCCCAATCTACAAATTTTTCATTACCATTTTTTATCCCCTCTTCTCTTTCATGTAAAATATTTTTATGCCAGGATGGCGATGGTAAACTATCTGCCTTTTTACACAAATTGTCCCAAATACTCTCCATAGTCTGAATCTTTTCTTCGGTTGACATTTGTTCTAAATGTAAAGCAATTCCCATTTTGGCCTCCTCTCTTTTAAATTTTTGTTTATCAAAATAACCTAAGGCATATATTCTCACTCCCATTATTAAGTGTACTATATCTGGAAGGAGATGTCAATAAATCCGCAACTTTTAACTTGTCGTCGTCTTTTCCTTTTTCATTCCCCACCTAAGACAAAATTAATATACGCGCCAATAATAAATACTACAATCAATACTAATGCGTAGCTGCTCAATCCCAATCTTGTCTTACGTTTTGGCTTCATAACAAGGCCTGCAATGACAATTAGAGTCATAACCATAGCTATAAAGGCAGTAAATATGTGATTGCGTGAGACAACGTTAAATATAGGCGCTTTTTTATAAAGTAAATCATTAATGAAAATAATAGCTATATTAAATAGATTTGAGCCAAGCATATTTGCTATTGCTAATTCCTTTGCTCCCAACCTTAGGGCAATAACAGAAACCGTTATCTCAGGCAAGGTGGTAGTAAAACCAATAAAAAGACTGCCTACAAAATTCTGGCCTAATCCTAACAGGCCTGCCAACTCTTCCCCGATATAGGCAAGCCAGATCCCTGCAACTATAATTACCGCTGCAGAAAGCCCATAAAAAAAATAGGCCTTTTTAACCGGGATATGGTCATATTTAAATGCCTGTGGTGGTGGTGACTGACCTGTCTCAAACTTAAAAATTATCCTTGTTGAGATTAAATACAAAACTAAAATCAAAATGCTGTATATACTGACATGCGCGAAACTTAATTGAGGTATCTGCGAACTTAAGAATATCCCTGCTGCCGCTACTAATAAGGGGACAAGACTTAATCCGGCAGTTAATAAGATTCCTTTAGAGAGTGTGCTTAATAAAGGCGCTCCTTTGTTGAGAAAATCCAGGAACGCAATATTTAAAAGATTATAGGTGTTTGCTCCAAATAAATTCCCGATAGTCAAATTAGGTGCATCGAGAAAGACAACGCTTCCTATACCTGTAAAAAGTTCAGGAAGGCTCGTTGCCACTGACACCAATACCAGGCCAATCCACAGCCCCCCCAGCCCCGTCTTTTCGGCAATTACATCTCCGTATTTAGCTACACGTTTACCGGCAAGAAGGATTAGGACAGTGCAGATAATAAACTTTAACCAGATAACAAGCATTTCAATAATATCTTATCATAATATCGGACTATTTCTAAGAATTTTTTAAGTAGAAGAGACAGGGGATGAAGCGGGGGCGGTAATTCGGGGGTCTTTAGAATCTGTAGGAGGGCTTTCGTGCCGGGCAAATTTCATGGAAACAATTTTAGATATGCCGGGTTCCTGCATGGTAATACCGTAGATAGCCTGCGCGAGTGAAATGGTCTTTTTGCTATGGGTAATAATAATAAACTGAGTTGTTTTTGTAAATTCCTTAACCAGGGTACCAAACCTGCCAATATTGGAATCATCCAAAGGGGCATCAATTTCATCCAGCACACAGAAAGGACTGAGCCGGATCCTGAAAAGGGCGAATAAAAGCGCAATCGCTGTCAAGGCCTTCTCACCCCCTGAAAGCTGATTTATTGTTGCGAGATTTTTACCGGGGGGCCTTGCCACAATCTCAATCCCGCTCTCAAGGATATCCCCTTCCTGGAGTATTAAATCAGCTTTACCTCCGTTAAAGAGGAGACGGAATATCTTATGGAATTCTACTCTTACCTTTTCCAATGTCTCGAAAAACATCTTTCTGCAGGTATGATTTATCCTGGATATGACCTGGTGCAATTCTTCCCTGGCCTTCAGGATGTCTTCACGTTCTTTCTTTAAAAGACTGAATCTATCTTCCAGTTCTTTGTTTTCTTCAATCGCCATGAGGTTTACCGAACCCATTGCCTCTACCTTCTGACGGAAATTTTCTATCTCCATCTTCACCTCTTCCTCGTTAATTACCCCCTCACCCGTTCCTTCAACACTATCCAAGTCTACGTGATAGAGGTTTGAAATCCTCTCTCTAATGTTGCTTAGTTCGGCATTCTTTTGTGTCATTGATATCTCGAGATTATGGGACTCCTGCATTTTCTTATTTACAACTGCGCGCTCCTTGCGCAGCCGATCCTCTTCCTCGCGAAAGACAGCGTTTGCCTTCTTTCTCTCTTCCTCAAGCCTGTCCATCTCTTCTTTGAAAGATATCTTTTCACTTAAAAAATTTTCTTTCTCCTTTTGCAAGGCCTCAAGCCTGCCCTTGATGCTCTCCCTCTCAGAAGGCGCACTACTAATCTCCTGTCTAAGCCTGGACTCGGCCTGACTATATTCAACAAGTCTTTCTCTCAAGGTCTCGAGATGTAATTCCATGCCTTTCGCTTTTTCCTGTAAACCGGCGAAGGACAACCTCCCCT
>DAOWKF010000132.1 GCA_030640045.1 Candidatus Omnitrophota bacterium
CATCTACCTTTCTTCCGCAGGTAGCTCCGGAACAGGGATGGGATAAGGAAGAGACCCTGAGACACCTCTCTCTAAAAGCCGGTTTAGATCAGGATGGATGGAAAGACGCAGAATTTTATATCTATACCAGCACTATTATAAAAGAATGAAATTAATAAATAAGACTTTAAGGCTTAGCACAAAAGGTTCGAGTCACATCATTGATATTACGGATGATGTTAAAAAAATTTTTGGTAAAGAAGACGTCTCCGAAGGCATGATTCATTTATTTATCCCCGGAGCAACAGGAGCCATTACAACCATAGAATATGAAGAAGGGCTTATAGATGATATTAAAGATGCCTGGGAGAGGATAGCCCCGCGCCATGGTTTTTATCGCCACGATAGAGGCCGGGGTGACGATAATTCCCACAGTCATATCCGCGCCTCTCTCATAGGCCCTTCCCTCTCCGTGCCATTTAAAGATAAAAAATTAATACTGGGCACCTGGCAGAGGATTGCCTTTATTGACTTTGACACCAGTCCCCGTAAAAGAGAAATAATTGTACAAATAATAGGTGAAAAATAGGGACAGCGTAAATGAAACCAATATTACAATTAGCCCTGGATTTTGTAGACCTCAGGCGCGCTATTAAAGCCGCGCATGAAGCTGTTAAGGGCGGGGTGGACTGGCTTGAGGCAGGCACTCCCCTTATAAAAAGTGAAGGATTGGAAGCAGTTAGAAGACTCCGAAAGGAATTTCCCAAGCATACTATCATAGCTGATATGAAGGTCATGGATGCAGGAAGGACTGAAGTAGAGGCAGCAGCTAAGGCGGGCGCCGATATTGTAGATGTCCTGGGAGTGGCATCTCTTTCAACAATAGCTGAGTGTATTGAGGCCGCGAGAAATTATGGGTGTAAGATTATTGTGGACATGATTGAGGTCCGGGACGTTGTCCCGCGCGCTAAGGCAATTGAGAAACTCGGAGCCAATTATATAGCTGTCCATACTGCCATTGATGAACAGATGCGAGGGAAGAACCCTTTTGCTAAACTAAAAAAAGTTGCTGCCGCGGTAAATGTCCCAATAGCAGTAGCAGGAGGAATAAATTCAGAGACAGCCAGTCAGGCATTAAAAGCCGGGGCAGGTATTGTTATTATCGGAGGAGCTATCAGCAAGGCATCTAATGCCTCAAGTGCAGCCAGGGCAATAAAAAAGGCAATGGGCAAAGGTATTTCTATAAAAACGGATTTATATAAGAGGGTAGATATGGATAATATTATAACTATTTTGAAAAAGGTCTCTACAGCCAATACATCCGATGCGCTTCACCGCGGCGGAGTGCTGGAAGGGATAAAATCGGTTACAATGGGAATCAAACTTTTGGGCAGGGCTGTAACCGTGAGGACTTACCCGGGTGACTGGGCAAAGACAGTAGAGGCAATTGATATAGCCGGGACAGGTGAGGTTATTGTCATAGATAGTGGAGGTGTCCCCCCGGCAGTATGGGGTGAGCTTGCCTCTGAAAGCGCGGTTCAGAAAAAATTAGCAGGGGTAGTTATTGACGGAGCAATACGCGATGCAGCCGAGATAAGGAAACTTAAATTCCCTGCCTTCAGCCGTCTCATCACACCCAATGCGGGCGAACCAAAAGGGTATGGCGAAATAAATATCCCTGTTAATGCAGGCGGAGTAAGGATTGAGCCGGGGGATTTTATTTTAGGAGATGATGACGGTGTAGTAGCCATCCCCGCATCTCGAGCAGTAGAATTCGTAAACCGCGCCATGGACGTCCTTGAGAAGGAAAACAGGATAAGAAAAGAGATAAGAGACGGGGGCACACTCAGCCAGGTTACGGAATTATTAAAATGGGAGAAAAAATAATGTTAATAGTAGGCGAAAGAATAAATACGAGTCGGGAACGTATCAGGCCCGTGGTTGAAAAGAGAGATAAAGAATTTATCCGGAACGAGGCAAGGATTCAGATCGAGGCCGGGGCCAATATGATCGATGTAAATTGCGGGACAAGAGTCCAGGAGGAGCCCGAAGATTTAGAGTGGTTGGTTAAGACAGTGCAGGAGGTAATTGACATGCCCCTTTGTCTGGATAGCCCCAGTCCCAGGGCCCTGGAGCGGGCGCTTGGCGCGCACAAAGGCAGGGCGCTGGTAAACTCTATTACCTTAGAAAAAGAGAGAATGGAGCATATCCTGCCCTTGATAAAAAAATATGATGCAAAAGTTGTAGCCCTGACCATGGATGACCGGGGAATGCCGAATGACTCCAAAACAAGAGTAGAGATAGCCGGAAAATTAGTAGAGGTCTTAGAGGGAGAGGGGATAAAAAAGGAAGATATATATTTTGACCCGCTGGTTAGACCCGTTGGCACAGATCCGCAACAGTCCTTAATGGTCTTAGAGGCAATTAAGATAATTATGGAGAAATTCCCCGGTGTCCATACATTCTGCGGTCTTTCCAATATATCATTCGGGCTTCCTCTCCGTTCGCTCATCAATCAGAATTTCCTGACGATGGCTCTGGCCATGGGGCTGGATGGTGTTATTATAGATCCTTTAGATAAAAGGATGATGTCGAGTTTAAAGGCCTCTTTCGCCCTTCTTAATAAGGATGAATTTTGCCTCGAATACATCAACGCCTTCAGGGAAGGAAAGCTTGTATAAACCCAGGGACGCCTATTTTTATAAGGCTAAGAAAGAAGGGTATCCTGCGCGCTCAGTTTATAAATTAGAAGAGATAGATAAAAAATATAGATTTATAAAGGGGGGGGCCAGGATTCTTGAGCTTGGCGCCAGCCCTGGTTCGTGGTTAAAATACTGCCTTAATAAGATAGGAGAAAGAGGCAAAATTTTAGCTATTGACATGGAAAAGCCTTCATTAATTTTACCTCCGCAAGTAGATTTTATAAAGGGGGATATATTTAAGATATCTATGTCATCATTGCAGCAATTTTGTCCATTTGACCTTGTCTTAAGCGACCTCGCTCCCAAAACCAGCGGTATAAAAGAAGTAGATCAGGCGCGCTCCATGGAATTGGCCGGGAGGGCGATAGATGCGGGGAAAGAGGTGCTTAAAAAAGGAGGAGATATTTTAGTTAAACTTTTTGAAAGCAGCGAGGTGCGAGATTTAAGGAAACAGCTTTCCACATTTTTTTCAAAAGTTACTTTGGAAAGGCCCTGGGCCGTAAGAAAAGGAAGCAGTGAAATATATATATTAGGATTAGGTTTTAGAAGGGAGGCGTAAGATGTTATTTTCCAGAAAAAATAAGGTTCTTAAGATGGTAGAGGATTATCTGTCGGCAGCTAATGAGTGCATGAGGCATTTTATGGAGTCGTTTGAAGAGTATTTTAAAAACGATCTAAGTGATGGGTTCGATGAAAGCATATCAAAGACCCACAGGGCAGAATCCATGAGCGATGACTTGAGGCGCGAGATTGAGCTTGCCATGTATGAAAGAGGGCTTATACCCGAGTCAAGGGGGGATATATTAGGCCTGCTCGAGACATTTGACAGGATACCGAATAAGGCAGAGAGCGTCCTTTACCAGATCCAGTCAGAATTTTTATTAATACCCGGGGAGCTAAGGTCGGATTTTAAAAAACTTATCAGAATTAACTACAGCGCATATGAAGATGTTGCGAGATGCATGGAAGAATTATTTAAAAATATTGGCAGGGTAAAACATATTGCAAATGAGGTGGATAAGAAAGAAAGCGATTCAGATACGATTGAGAGGGAATTGATAAAGAAGATATTTTTAAGCAGCGCTATTGAAATAGGGCAGAAGATTCTTCTAAAAGATCTCGTTATCGAGATAGGAAATATATCCGACCGGGCCGAGGATACAACAGATAGACTGAATATTGTCGCTGTCAAAAGATATATCGGATAATGTTTTTAAATTATATTAAACTTTTAGGAAGCGTATTCTTAGGCTGGTCCCTCGGGACAAATGATGCCGCAAATGTCTTTGGGACAGCCGTAGCTTCCCATATGGTGAAGTTCAGGGTTGCCTGTGTCTTTATGGCAGTATTTATTATTGCAGGCGCTATCATACAAGGCGCCCCGGGTATAGAGAGAGTCGGAGGTTTAGCTAACCAGACAATTAATACAGCGCTTATTGTAACAATAGCAGCTGCCCTTACAACGACCATAATGACCTTCCTGCGTCTTCCTATCTCTACCTCCCAGGCAGTAGTCGGCGCAATTATTGGTGTAGGAATAATGCGGGGGCATGTAAATTTCTCCGGTCTTAAAACGATAGTAGCCTGCTGGGTAGCCACTCCGATCGGCGGTGCGCTTTTTGCCATAGTATTATATGGTATATTAGGGAAGATTATATCGAATATGAAATTACATTTTGTTACCTATGACCGGTTTATGAGGATGCTTCTTATATTAAGCGGTTCATATTCTGCGTATGCGCTTGGCGCGAATAATGTAGCAAATGCAACAGGTGTTTTTTATCAGTCAGGGACGTTATCTGCATATCAGGCAGCGCTTATCGGAGGTGTGAGTATTGCGCTTGGCGCCGTGACATTCAGCAAAAATGTGATGCTAACCGTGGGGAAGAGACTTCTTAATTTAGATGCCTTTTCAGCATTTATTGTAATTCTGTCAGAGGCAATAACAGTTCATATTTTTGCCATAATAGGCGTGCCTGTCTCAACCTCTCAGGCTGTTGTAGGAGGTGTCTTAGGAATAGGCATTGTTAAGGGCGTAAGGACTGTAGATATAAGGACCCTTCGCCGCATCCTATACGCCTGGATCCTTACACCTGTTATCGGCGGGATATTTTCGTATCTTATGTATAGATTATTTTGCTAAAAGTTGACGAGATGCAATTGTTGTGATAAGATTTAGACTTGTTAGGAGGAAAGTAATTGGCTAAGAGTGAGATTGTCCAAAAAGAAAACTGCCGCGTGATGCTTAAGGTAGAAATTCCTGTAGACGAGGTAAAGGCAGAGTTTGAGAAGGTCTATAAGGGATTGATTCAACATGCGTCCGTGCCGGGTTTTAGAAAAGGGCATGTCCCTCTTGCCATCATCAAAGCAAGATATAAAGAGCCGGCCAGGGAAGAGGTTATGCAGCATCTCATATCTTCCTCTTTTCAGGATGCAATAAAAGAGAAAAATCTAGAGGTTTTGACAGAGCCTTTAGTCGAGGAGTCTCAGCTAAAACCGGAAGAGCCATTGTCATATAAAGCTACTTTTGATGTGAGACCCGAGATAAAATTAGGTGATTATAATAAGGCTAAACTTACTAAAAAAATCAAAAAGATTACAGAAAAAGATTTAGATGCCTCCCTTAAGGATATACAGGAAAGGTTCGCTCACTATATTACAGTCGAAAAAAAAGAGTTAGAGCTCAAGGATTATGCCCTTGTTGATATTAAAGTAACCGAAGGGGGAAAAGAGACATTAAATAGAGAAGGGGTAACTATCTATATAGATGATGCGGGGTTCGGCAAGGGGTTTGGCGAGAAGGTCACAGGACTTAAAAAAGAAGAGGAGAGAGAATTTACATTGAAAATCCCCACCCCCCACCATTTTTGGATAAAACTTAGAGACATAAAAGAAAAACGCCTCAGTCCTGTAGACGATGAATTAGCAAAGGATGTGGGGCTCGATAGCTTAGAAAAATTAAAAGAAAATATCCATAAGAGATTAGAGGCCTTCGAAGAGGAAAAGGCCCATCGCGAATTGATAGGACAGATAGATGAGCATATCTTAAGTATCGGAGAAGTGTCCCCGCCTGCAAGTGCTGTCAAAAAGCGTGAGGAATTTTTGCTGGAGGAGATGCGACAGAGTTTCGAGCAGCAGGGCAAGAAAGATGAATATAAAGCTAAAGAGGAAGAGCTGCGAAAGGGTGCCCGCGAAGGCAGTCTCCGAAGAGTAAAATTGGCCTATCTCCTGGATGAGGTCGGGAGGCGGGAGAATATAAAAGTAAACGAGGAAGAAGTAGAAGCAGATTTAAAGGGGATGTTTGGAGAAAATAAGGAAGGACTAAAGAACGCCAGGGAGAGATTAACAAAAGAGCATGCCTGGGAAAATTATTGCCTGGGGATACGGGAGAGGAAGATATACCGGCACGTTATGGATAAAGCAGAGATAATAAAAAAGGAGGAATAGATTATGGGATTAATTCCGATGGTGGTTGAGCAGACAGGGAGGATGGAGCGCGCCTATGATATCTACTCACGTTTGTTAAAAGACAGGATTATATTTATCGGCACACCGATTGATGACAATATCGCAAATATTATTATCGCGCAATTACTTTTTCTCGACGGAGAGGATCCCGGAAAAGATATACAGATCTACCTCAATAGTCCGGGCGGGGTTGTCACAGCAGGCCTGGCTATCTATGATACCATGCAGTATATCAAGAGCGATCTTCAGACCTATTGTGTGGGACAGGCTGCGTCTCTTGGAGCGCTCCTTCTTGCTGCAGGGTCGAAAAAGAAGAGATTTGCCTTGCCCCATGCCAGGATCCTGATACACCAGCCTCTCGGAGGCGTCCAGGGACAGGCAACGGATATAGATATCCAGGCCAGGGAGATATTGCGTATGCGCGAAGAATTAAACCGTATAATGGTTGAGCATACAGGCCAGGGGCTTGAAAAGATAAAGAAAGACACTGACAGGGATTTTTATATGTCAGCTGACCAGGCCAGGGAATATGGTA
>DAOWKF010000078.1 GCA_030640045.1 Candidatus Omnitrophota bacterium
ATAAATGTGCCTGATAGACAGCTTGCATGCGCGCCGGTTACCTCTCCTGAAGGCAAGGCCTATCTTTCCGCCATGAAGTGCGCAGCCAATTATGCCTGGGCAAACCGGCAGTGTCTGATGCATCTTACGCGCAAGACGTTTGAAAAGGTATTTGGTATGAGCTGGCACAAGATGGGTATGCATCTAATATATGACGTTTCCCACAATATTGCCAGGATAGAAGAGCATTGCGTAGAAGGAAGGAATAAAAAACTCTGCGTCCATCGTAAAGGCGCAACGCGCGCCTTTCCTGACCGGCCCGTGATTATCCCGGGTGACATGGGGACAAATTCTTATCTTCTCGTCGGGACACAGAAGGCAATGGAAGAGACTTTCGGGAGTACCTCTCACGGCGCGGGCCGGGTGAAATCGCGGACTGCTGCTGCTAAATCCGTAGACCTGAATACATTATTGAAAGAATTAGATTCTAAGGGTATAATAGTGAAGGCTTCAGGCAGGAGGACGCTTGTGGAAGAAGCCCCTGAGGCGTATAAAGATATAAATGAAGTAATAGACGTAGTGCATAACGCAGGGATTTCCAAGCGGGTATGCAGGATGAGGCCGGTAGGTGTAATAAAAGGGTGACATGCTTGATATAAAATTTATCCGGGAAAATAAAGAGCGTGTCAAGACCTCTATTAAAAATAGAGGGGTAGACTTTCCCCTGGATAGATTACTTTCCAATGATGAAAAAAAGCGTAAGGTCTTGACAGAGCTCGAGACCTTAAGGCACAAGAGCAATATCAGTTCCAAAGAAATCGGCGGTCTCAAACAAACCGGCAAGGATACAAAAAAAGAGATGGCTGCTATGAAAGACGTATCTAACCGGATTAAAAAGATGGAAGATGAGCAAACAGTTTTGAATAAAGATATAGACGCCTTAATGCTCATGGTCCCGAATATCACGCACGAGAGCACCCCTGTTGGCCGCGATAATACGTTTAATAAAGAGATAAAGACCTGGGGCGCAGAGCGGAAGCCGAAGTTTAGTTTCCCCCCGCGCTCTCACCTCGAGATAGCGAAAAACCTGGGGCTGATTAATTTTTCTGCTTCAGCTAAGATGACCGGAGGAGGTTTTTCTCTTTTTACGGGAATTGGCGCAAGGCTTGAGAGGGCGCTTATAAATTTTATGCTTGACCTCCATACCAAAAAACATGGTTACAAGGAGATTTCTCCTCCGCTTCTGGCGAACCGGCAGAGCATGATTACTTGCGGCCAGTTACCCAAACTGGAAGAGGATATGTATAAATTAAAAGATGAGGATTATTTTCTTATCCCTACGGCTGAGGTCCCGCTTACAAATATCCACGCTAAAGAAATATTGGAGGCTTGTGACCTTCCATTATATTACACTGCCTGTACCCCGTGTTTCCGAAGAGAAGCCGGCGCCTATGGCAAAGAGACAAAGGGACTCATCCGCGTGCACCAGTTTGATAAAGTAGAGCTTATGAAATACGTAAAACCCGGGACATCCTATGATGAGCTGGAGAAACTCCTTTCTGACGCTGAAGATGTCCTGCAGATGCTGGAGGTGCCGTATCGCGTAGTGGCCCTTTCTACAGGAGATATAAGTTTTGCTTCATCTAAATGTTATGACATCGAGGCCTGGGCCGGCAGCCAGAATGCGTATCTGGAGGTCTCTTCCTGCAGTAATTTTGAGGATTTCCAGGCCCGCCGCGGCTTGATCCGTTATCGGGAAGAAGGCAAAGTTCGTTATGTCCACACCTTGAATGGTTCAGGTCTGGCCTTGCCCAGGATAGTTGTGGCGCTTTTAGAGAATAATCAAAAGGAAGATGGCAGCGTCACTATCCCCAAAGCCCTTCAGCCTTACATGGATGGGATGGAGGTTATAAAGTGAGCAAAAATTGCGAATTTTTTTATTCACCTTGACATAATTGGTTATTTCATTTAAAGTAGAAGCTGGTAGCCGCAGGCTTTAGCCTGCGAGAAAGGAAATGATTTATGGCAGAATACGGCAAACCGGAAGACTTAGAACGTATAATTAATTTAGGAAAGCAAAAGCTCAGCAAGTTTGGAGGATTGGCCCCGCTTATAATCCTGGGTCTGTTGGTATTGATAGCGCTAAAAAGCACAATCTATTCTATCGGTCCGGATGAGGTAGGGGTTCTGCAGCGCTTTGGTAAATATATTGCCACAACTGAATCAGGACTGCATGTTAAATTACCTTTTGGCATTGACAAGGTGACCCCTGTGAAGGTCGAGCGTATATTTAAACAGGAATTTGGGGCAAGGACTCTTCGTGCAGGAGTGAAGACCAGGTATTCAGCGAGTTCTTATCTCGATGAATCACTGATGCTTACAGGTGACCTCAATATCCTGGATGTGCGCTGGATTGTGCAGTTCAGGGTAAAAGACCCGGTTCAATTGCTTTTTAATACGAGAAACCCTCAGGAGAATGTCCGGGATATTGCCGAAGTAGTTATGCGCAGGTTTGCAGGTGACTACCGGGTAGATGAGACCCTCAGCACAAAGAGAGAGGAGATTGACGACCTTGCTCATATCGAGATGCAGAAGATACTGGATAAGTATGAAACAGGGATTCAGATTGTTACTGTGAAACTGCTGGATGTAAATCCGCCTGATGAAGTAAAGCCGGCCTTTAATGAGGTCAATGAGGCAAAGCAGGAGAGAGAAAGAGTAATCAACCAGGCACGCCAGGCATATAACAAGGTTATCCCGCGCGCTAAAGGTGAGGCTGAACAAACAATACGAGAGGCTGAAGGATATGCCCTGGACAAAATAAACAGGGCAAAAGGTGAAGCAGAAAGATTTAGCACAGTACTCGCGGAATACAAGAAGGCCCCGGATATAACCCAGAAGCGGCTGTACCTGGAGACAATGATGGAGGTCTTACCCAAGGCAAAAGAGAAATATATAATTGACCCAAAGCAGTCTTCGATATTACCTCTGCTTAATCTTGGGAAAGGAGGGAAATAACCAATGAAGAAGTTTCTAAACATATTTATTGCCGGATTTATTTTAATAATACTTATAGCTATGAGCGGGGTGATATATGTTGTGGATGAGACCAAGCAGGTTGTGATCACCCAATTCGGTAAGCCGGTTGGTGAGCCAATTACCACAGCCGGACTCCGTTTTAAAAAGCCGTTTATCCAGAGGGCGCGTTTTTTTGAGAAACGACTTCTTGAGTGGGATGGCGATCCCAATCAGATTCCCACCAAGGACAAGAAATATATCTGGGTTGATGCCACTGCCCGCTGGAAAATTGTTGATGCGCTGAAATTCCTGCAGTCAGTGAACAATGAAATGGGAGGTCATGCCAGGCTTGACGACATCATCAATTCAGCAACCAGGGATGCAATTACAGGGCATCTCCTTGTTGAGACAGTAAGAAATTCCAATCGCATTATAGAAGAGGTGGAAGAAGTTGGCAAAGATGTAATAATTACTGAGGAAGCTCTTGAACACATAAAAGTGGGCAGGAAGGCATTAGAAAAGGTAATCTTACACGACGCAAAGGAACTTGCTCCTCAATACGGCATAGAACTTATAGATGTGCGTATTAAGCGCTTAAATTATGTGGAAGATGTAAGAATGAAAGTCTATGAGCGTATGATTTCCGAGAGGAAGCGCGCTGCTGAACAGTATCGTTCTGAAGGACAGGGTCGCAGGGCTGAAATCGACGGTCAGAGGGGAAAAGAACTAAAACTTATTACATCCGAGGCCTATAGAAAGGCTGAGGGCCTGAAAGGTAAAGCAGATGCTGAGGTAATAGGCATCTACGCCGGGGCGTATAATGCTGGCCCCGAGTTCTATTCATTCTTAAAGACCCTGGAGACATATCGAAAAACCATTGATGATACCAGCACCATAATCCTGACCACTGACAGCGATTATTATAAATACCTAAAAGGCCTGGACATTATCAAATAAAATATCTTATCTTATAGGCGGAGGGCAAAACTCTCCGCCTTTTTTATTTGCTCCACATTTTTCTCTGTGATATACTTTCACTACGGAGGGATGGCTGAGTGGTTGAAAGCGGCGGTCTTGAAAACCGTTGTTGCTTCACGGCAACCGAGGGTTCGAATCCTTCTCCCTCCGCCACAAAAAAATTCTTGACAAATCGAAATTTCAATATAATAATATAAGCTTAAGGAAAGGGGGAGTTTATGAAGAAGTTAGTAGTTTTAGCAGCAGTTGTAGCTGTAGTTTGTTTTGCAGCGAAAGGAGTTTTTGCTGCGCCTGTGGGTAATCCTCTTAAAGAGCCGGCCAAAGGTGACCTCCTGGTCGGATATGAATGGACACTTATTGATGACAAAGACCTGGAACACAGTGATTATTCATCAAAACAGGATTACAAGGCGAATTTCCATATGGCAAAATTTACGTACGGGCTTTTAGATGGACTAACAGTAAATGGAGAAATTGGCCTTGGAAGAATAAAGAATATCAGCCAGAGTATTCCCCATGATTATCAATTAGCTTGGGGTGGAGGAGCTACCTGGAATGTATTGGAGAATTTGCATACTATCTGGCCGGGAATCCCGGAGAAGTTACCATATGATATAGATTGTGGATTAAGCGGCCGCTATATTGGAATAGAGGGAGATAGAGATAATCCCCACCCATTTACCCTGTCCAATTCAGGTTACCACTATGATGAATGCTGGCAAGAGATTCAGGGCGCATCCTGGGTTGCAAAAGATTTCGGTGTCTTTACTCCTTACGGAGGATTAAGTCTCTCCTGGGTCCGTGTCAGACAAAAAGAAGACCAGAATACAGGAAGTATAACTTCCAGGCACATACGAAATGTTGCTGATTTAGGCCTTTTTGTTGGCTTTGATCTAAACCCGGGTAAATGGGAAAAGCTAAGCAAGAATCCAGTCTTACATCGATTCTTAAAAAATATGAACATAAGCTTTGAATTCCGCGGGGAAAGTGAGACAGCCTTAACAGCTGGGATCAACTGGATCTGGAAGTATTAAGAGATAAAGAGGCAAAGGCTAAAAGGCAGGAGATTTTTGCTCCTGCCTTTTTAATTGACAGGCATATTATTTGAAGACCATAATTTTTTTTATAATGTTAATAATATGTCTATCTCTTCCTTTGGACATTAAAGCCCAGGAAGAATATGTCCTGTCTACCGGGGATTGCATCCATGTCTTTATCTATCAATACCAACCTTCAAAAAAGAAAACAAAATCACGTAGACTTAAAGAGATAAAAAAGGACAAATTCCCTATCCCTGGTTTAGACAAGTTAGACAACTTAGACAAATTAGACAAGAAAGGATTAGAAAAAAAGCTTAAGCTTAAGAAAAAGAAGCTCTTGGCTAAAAAGGCAGAGGAAGAAGAA
>DAOWKF010000043.1 GCA_030640045.1 Candidatus Omnitrophota bacterium
AAAAAAGCCGCTGCCACAGTTCTGACAGCCGTACTCCATGACCCGAGCGGTTATGGCAGGATTATTCGGAAAGAGAATGACTGTATTGCCAGGATTGTGGAAGAAAATGAGACGACAATTTATGAAAGGCCTATTGAAGAAGTAAATAGCCGGATATATTGTTTCAATTATTCCGAAATGCCTGAGACTCAGTCGAAGAAATACTATTTTACGGATGCTATTAAGGTTATGCTCAAGCGCAGAAAAAAAGTGCTGGCTTTTATGACCGAAGACAGGGATGAGATAGTCAGGGTAAATTCCCGTAAAGAGTTATCTATTGTCAATAAGATTTTCCATGGCCGTATCGCGCAGTGCCACATGGAAAACGGAGTAACCATTCTTGATCCGCAGACGACTTTCATAGATAAGAAAGTAGAGATCGGCAGGGATTCGGTTATCTATCCCTTTACTATCCTTGAAGGAGAGACTGTTGTCGGGAAAAGGTGCCGCGTTGGTCCCGGAGCGCATCTTATCTCAAGCTCCTTAGGTGACGGGGTCAGATGCCGGCAAGCAGTTATTAAGGATGGAAAGGTAAAAGGGGGAAAGGATATTGGTCCGTATAAGGTTCTGTGAAACACAGGAGTTGAAAGATGAATAAACTTAAAATATTTAGCGGAAATTCTAATCCTGGTCTGGCAAATAAGATTTGTGCCTACCTCAATGTCCCTCCGGGAAAGGCTGTGATTGATACATTTAGCGACGGAGAGGTCAGGGTGAGAATCGACGAGAATGTCCGCGGATGTGATGTCTTTTTGATCCAGTCAGGATGCGCTCCTGTTAATAAAAATATAATGGAGCTTTTAATTATGCTCGATGCCCTCTACAGGGCCTCCGCCAGGCGCATAACAGCCGTTATCACTTATTATGCCTACGCCCGCCAGGATACAAAAGACAGACCCCGCGCTCCGATTAGCGCAAAACTTTTAGCCAATCTTATTACAACTGCCGGGGCAAGTCGTGTCTTAACTGTTGACCTTCATATCGGACAGATTCAGGGTTTTTTCGATATACCGGTAGATCACCTTTTTGCCGGGCCTCCTGTCCTGGTTAAATATTTTGAATCTTTAAAACTAAAGGATATAGTAGTAGTCTCCCCGGACACCGGCGGTGTCAAGATGTGCAGGGCCTTAGCCAAAAGGATGAAAGCAACTCTGGCTATTATCGATAAACGAAGACCTGACGACAATGTGAGTGAGGTTATGAATGTGGTCGGAGACGTGAAAGGTAAGACCGCTATTCTATTCGACGATATGGTGGATACAGGCGGTTCTTTAATAAATGCTGCAGAGGCTGTTAAAGACCAGGGTGCCCGCGAGGTCTATGCAGGATGTACCCATCCTGTCTTTTCCGGCTCTGCGATAAAAAAAATTGAAGGGTCATGTATAAAGGAGATGGTTATTACCGATACTATCCCGTTATCGGAAAAAAATCAAAGCAAAAAAATAAAGGTGCTTTCAGTATCGGAATTGTTCGGAGAGGCTATACGCCGGATCCATGAAGAGTCATCGGTAAGCTCATTATTTGTATAGCATAGAGCGGAAAGGGAGGACAAAATGCCCGAAGAGATTTTTATTACAGCTAAACCCAGAGATAAAACCGGCCGCGGCGAGACAAGACGATTAAGAAACAGCGGCTTTATCCCCGCCATTATTTATGGGAAGGGTCTTGATACTGTTCATCTTACTCTCAGCGAAAGAGAATTATCTAAAACTTTAAGTAAGGTTGCCGGAGAAAGTGTGCTTATGAATTTAAAGGTTGGAGCCTCTTCCAAACCTGTTATTATTAAAGAGCTTCAGCAGGATCCTGTTACCAACCAGATCTTACATGTAGATTTCCAGGTCATCCTTCTTACTGAGAAATTAAAGATTAAGGTGCCGATTAATATAAAAGGCGAGGCGCCGGGAGTTAAGGCCGGAGGAATACTTGACCATAGTTTGCGGGAGATAGAGGTCGAATGTCTTCCGAGAGATATCCCCGAAAAGATCGAAGTGAATATTTCTAATTTAGAGATAGGGGACGCTATCCATATTAAAGAGTTGATATTTTCTCCGGGGGTTGTGCCTGTTGATGACAAAGAGATCTCCATATTAAGCATAGTGCCGCCAAAGGTTGAGGAGGTAGAGGTCCTGCCTGAGGAGGAGGTAACCGAGCCGGAGGTCATAGGTAGAGAGAAGAAAGAAGGAGAAGGAAAAGAAGAGGAAGTAGAAGAAGGGAAAGAGCAAGCCCCGGCTAAAGAGAAAGAAAAAGAAAAGGCCGCACCTGAAAAACCTAAGGACAGAGCCGCTCCCAGCTCCTGATGAAGATTATATTTGGCCTGGGAAACCCTGGTCGCAAATACGCTTCTACAAGGCATAATATCGGGTATAGACTTATTGACGCAATAGCCCGAAAAACACGCACGCGTCTCAAAAAAAATACTTCCTGTTGTTCTTTTTACGGCTTGGGTAAATTTAAAAACAGCCAATTTATCCTGGCTAAGCCGCTTGTCTTTATGAATGAAAACGGCAAGGCACTCAGGCTTTTAGCAAAAAAATTTAATGTACCCTGTACCCAACGTTGTACAGGGCAGCACCTCCTTATTGTATATGATGACATTGACCTTCCGCTCGGCAGTATCCGTTTCCGGGCAAAAGGCGGGCCGGGCACACATAAAGGGATGAAGTCATGTATCGAACTTTTAGGTAGTTCTGATTTTCCCAGGATCAGGCTCGGGATTAGAGGAGATAGGGGAGAGAGGGATCTATCCGAATATGTGTTAGAAGATTTTACAAAAGCAGAGGAGGCAATTTTAAAAGAGGTCTTAGACCAGGCTGTAGAGAAAGTCTTGACAGAATTTTTGAAGGTTGTATAATTAAGGTATAAATTTTGCCCATGTAGCTCAGTTGGCAGAGCACGTCCTTGGTAAGGACGAGGTCAGCAGTTCAACCCTGCTCATGGGCTCCAGGAGCCATGAACCACGTAGGGTACAGGGTAATAAAAAGGAGGATTAAAATATGGCTAAGGCAAAATTTGAGAGAACGAAGCCGCATTTAAATGTGGGGAC
>DAOWKF010000003.1 GCA_030640045.1 Candidatus Omnitrophota bacterium
AAATCATAGAAGTAATAAAAGGGACTGGTATGAGTAATCCCGAGCCAGTAAGAGCGAGGGATTATTAAAATCTCAATAAGACCGGAAAGAAAATGTCTTAAGTCTATAATGGCAAAGGGGGTGGTAAGGAAAAACCCCAGGAAACAGAAAAAAACAGCATGGATAAATTTCTTTTTAGAGACAATAAAAAAAGGGGAAATAATTGGCCAAGCACTATACTTAATACCAATAGCTATGCCTCCGAAAAAGGCCGCAAGAGGAATAAGATTGCGCAGTCCCGTGCAATGACAGACAAAAAAGAGGCTGAGCAAAATAAAGAAAAGGCTTGCTATATCAGTGGTGGCATAGTGGCTATGCTTAATGTAAATGAAATTAAGACTTAAAAAAAGAGCGGCAGCCATACCGACCGAAGTGCTATAGGCCTTCTTCCCCAGACCATAGATGAGCCACACCGCGCCTGCGCCTAAAAGAGCCGAATAGAAACGTCCGAGCCAGTGAAATAGAATGAGATCAGCCTGATAATTATGAAAGCCCAGACCCAAAAATGAAATGAATTTAAAGCCTAAAAGAAGGAGATATATAAATCCTGTCGGGTAGTAAAAATTTTTCGGATTTAAACTCCCATCCTGCGCCATAGTCCGGGCGAGAGCAGTTAGTTTTGTCTCATCCGGATGGAAAAAATAAGGAAACCCGAAAGTATTTCCACTGATGCGAAGGCTAAAGCCTAGAAGGAATATGACACAAAGGGCCATTGCGATGAGCGTATGCGTGGAACTTCGCAGGGCTCGCAATGACGTATCAGGCCCTATTCTTCCCCACCGCATATAATATTCCTCCGATAATAGACCGGAAAGATAGGAGCAACAGTAACAGGAAGGAAAAAGATAAAGCTATCTCACCTTCCAGACCTACCTTATTAAATAACCAGACATAAACGCCTTCTCTGATCCCCAGACCATTTATAGCGAGAGGCAACGCGCTTATAATAATAGTCAATGAACTAAAATAGGCAATTTGCGTAAAAGTAAGTTTAAGACTTAAAGCCCCCGCGACTGCCCAGCAGAAAAATATGCCCAGGATCTGAGAAATTATCGATGTAATAATAGCGCGAAAAATCCTCTTTTTCCCGTGCCGGTACCGGGCAAAGATATCGCGCAGTTGCGAAAAAAACTTAAAACGCGCGAAAAATTTCGGCAGAAAAAAAGTAACCGGTATAATTACCCATAAAACCGCCAGGATCAATCTGATATCTGCGCCGGTAATCGCCCGATTTAAAGGCGAAAATGAAGTTATAGTAGCGATAAAAAGAAGTGAGCAGAGCCCCATCACCCTTGTCATCAAGACACTTGTGGCGGCGTGATTAAACTTAATTTCCCTGGTTAATCTATGTATCTTATAAACATCGCCGCCAACGCTTGTTGGAAGAAAATTACTAAAAAATGCGCCGATCAGATATAACGAAAATAATTTTTTAATGCTCATTCTGATACGATGGATCGAGAGGACAAATTTCCACTGGAGGGAGCTTAAAAAATCACCGATCAAATTAAGTCCAAGGGCAAAAATAAGAAATTCGCCTCTTGTCTTTTTGATATTTTGATAGATAACAGTAAAATCGAATCTGTTAAGAAGAAAAATTATAAGGAAAAGACTAAGCCCTATCCTTAAAAAAGGCAACAGTCTTTTCAAGCCCCTTTTTAAAATCATATTCTGCCTTCCATCCAAGTTCATTCCGGATAAGTGTGGTATCGAGGTAGACCTTTTCTATTTCGCCGGCCCTGCGCGGCCTGTAGATAGGTTCTTGAGAAAAATGAAGGAACGATTTAAGATACTTGAATATCTCATTGACACTCCTGCCACAGGAAGTCCCGATATTAAAACTCTTTCCTTCTCCTTTGGTTAAGGCGAGCTCATTAGCTTGAACCACATCTTCGACAAACACATAGTCGCGTAATTGCTCTCCATTTCCATAAATGTTTGGCGGATTAGAGGCAAGCATGGTGCTGATAAAAATGGCTACTACCCCGGCCTCTCCTGTATGATCCTGCCGCGGTCCATAGACATTGCCGTATCTTAAAACTGTATAAGAAATATTATTGGTATGCCTGTAGGCATAAAGGTATTTTTCAACCGTCAATTTACTTATCCCATAGGGCGATTCCGGACGAAAAAGGGAATCTTCTTTAAATGGTAACTCCCTCTTATCCCCTTCCCCGTAAATGGCACCACCGGAAGAGGCAAAGATAAATTTATTGACCTTATATTTGACTGATTGTTCCAGGAGACGGAGTGATCCCATAATATTAATCCCGGCGTCAAATACCGGATCCTCGAGAGCCTTACGCACATCGATCTGCGCAGCATGATGATTAACCACATGTGGTTTTTCTTTTTTAAAGACCTCTTCTATTTCCGGAGAGCTGATATCAAGCTGGTAAAAGGCAGCGCGGGGATTAATGTTTCTCTTTTTCCCCGAAGAGAGATTGTCGATAATACTAACCTTGTGGCCAAGGTCTATGTATCTATCGACAATATGAGATGCAATAAAACCGGCCCCACCGGTAACAAGTATATTCATCCCGTTAGAAGTCCCCATTTTTTTCGTTAACGATCTTTCTTCCTGGTGCGGTGGTTAGTGAAACGATTAGTAAAAAGATCGAATTCCTTCTGCGAAAGTCCAAGCCGTCCCACTACAAGGAATATGACAATCCCTATGACAATAAGAAGGACAGCGGCAAATTCGTCTTTGACTGCGGTAAAGCTGAAGGCAACCAGTCCAAGCACAATAGTAATAATGTAAATAAATATGACAACCTGGCGATGGCTTAAGCCCAAACCCAAAAGACGATGGTGAAAATGTTCCTGGTCAGCCTGAAAGGGATGGCTGCCGCTTAAAAAACGCCTAAAAATAGCAAGCATTGTATCAATAATAGGTACACCTAAAGCAATAAATGGGACAAGGAGAGCAAAGAGCACAGTGCTTTTACGATAACTGGCTATAGCTATGGCAGACAGGAGGAAACCCAAAAACATACTGCCGGTATCCCCCATAAAAATCTTGGCCGGATTAAAATTAAAGCGTAAAAAGGCTAAAGTAGTCCCGGCCATAGCGCCGGTAAGCAAGGCAACTGCAGTATCGCCCTGGTGGATAGCTACAAGAAATAGGGTAATCGAGACAATTGAGACTACCCCGCATGCCAGACCGTCCAATCCATCAATAATATTAATTGCATTGGTAAGCCCGACTATCCAGAAAAGTGTAATCGGGACCGCCAGCCACCCAAAGTTAATGCTGGAATAATCCGTAAAAGGATTTGTAAGACACTTTATCTTGAAATTAAATCCATAGATAAGAAGAAGAGCGGCAAGAATCTGAAAAGCGAACTTTAACTTCGCATTGGCCCCCTTTATATCGTCATATAGTCCAAGAAAAAAAATAATTGAGCTGCTTGCAAAAAGTGCCAGAACTGTCCGGAGGAAACGTGAAGGTAAATTAGAAGACAGAAAAAGAACAGGAATTAAGGCTAAAAAAAAGGATATGTATATTGCGACCCCGCCTAATCTGGGGGTAGGCACAGAATGAATTTTACGCTCGTTGGGATAGTCTATGTATTTCCGTTTTAAACAGATACGGCGGATTAACGGGGTGAGAAGATAGGTTAATCCGAACGCTAATACAAAAACACTTATATATCCCAACAATCTTCGATTACAGTTTGTTAGTATCGCGGCAAGGTTGAGATAATATTTCGACAGACTTTTTGGGTTGGCTTCTTATAGCTTATATGATAAGGAAAATCCCCTGGTTTGGCGTAGCAATATCCCTTGACTATAGGGTAACCGGCCATATTTGCCTCCAGAGAGGTATTGCCATGGGTAATGGTGGAGACCTGTTTAATTTTATCCCGCGCCTCCCACAATAGTTCACCGCTTTGGACATCAACCATTTTAATCGTAAGTCCGACACCGGTCCATCGGCTGCCATTCTGCTGAAAACGCGCGAATTCTGTTATCTTCCCTACCAGGATGGCATCCGCATTAAGCTGAGAACCTAATTCACGTAATCGTTCAGGAGTAAGGACTCTTTCCTCATACACATCGCCGAAAAAACCTTTATCAACCCAGTCCATTTTGGATTTATCAAGCGATAAAGTTATATCAACCTTTTCAGGAGAAATTATTTCATACCTGGTCTTACGGGCCAATTCTTTTACAAAAATGCCGGTCACTAAAGATGATGCTTCTTCTCGTGCCCCGCTTACACGGAAGGCTGCATAGTCATTAACCTCCACAATAAAAGGAAAAACCGCTACCTTTCTTGCACTGGCTACTCTGGCATCCGGATTGACAACAGAATAATCTACCGTTGCGCAGCTAATGAATGACAATAGGACAAAACATAAACCAACATAAACAAAATTTCTCATGACTTTTCCCTCCTTTGCAGAATAATATCCGCTGTTTTTAACAAATTATCATAGTATATATACAAAGTCAATAAAATTAAAAAAATTAAAATTTTGGTGGAGGTGGCGGGGATCGAACCCGCAACCTATGCGCTGCGGACGCATCGCTCTCCCGTTGAGCTACACCCCCACACCAAAGGACAAATGTTACAGCGTGGTTTTGTTCTGCATATATCCTTCCCCAGGCGGACAATAAGGGCATGATATTCATTATATAGCGCGGTATCTCGAGGGAGGTTTTCCATAAATAGTTTCTGGATATGCTCATAACTTGCCTTAGGCTTAAGGTGCCCTAGCCGCTCAAAGATACGTCTGGTATATGCATCAACCACAAATACGGTTTTTTCCCCTGCATAGAGCAAAATTGAATCTGCTGTCTCCGGTCCAATACCTTTAACATTGAGTAATTCTTCTCTTATCTTCTCTACAGGTTCTTTGAAGAAATGGTTAAGATTTCCATGATAGTCATTATAAAAAAAATTGACTACAGATTTAAGGCGGGTTGACTTAATACGATAATAACCCGAAGGCCTGAGCAGTGGGTAAAGTTTTTGAGTTGGAATATTAGCTAACGTATTTAGATTAAGTGCGTTGGCTTTTCGAAGATTCGCTATAGCCTTTTCCACATTTGACCAAGCAGTATTTTGAGTGAGGATTGCTCCTACTATCACTTCAAATCTAGTTTTTCCCGGCCACCATCTTTGAGGTCCAAAGGCATTGAATAAAACCTGATATATTTTATATAAATTTTTCGGCTTTTTCTTATCACAAAATTTCATACCACAAATAAAATTAAATACACTGTCCCCTTAATTACCTCCCTTTTTTTGGTGCCTCTGGCAAGAATCAAATACGAACTTTTTATGAAATAATTGTCTTAAAGCCATCTCTTTTAACTTTCTCGTAGCAGTATTTCGATGTACTCCTAATAAATCCTGCACATGCTTGTTGGTTATACTGCCTCTCTTTTTGCATAAATCAACTATCCTTTGTTCTTCAAAATTTAATGCTTCCATTTTGGTAATTCTATTCTTCTTCTTAACCGGATTAGGAAACCATCCTTCTTTCCAGGCTGAAACTACCCCAAGTTCAAACATTACATTAGGATTATAACCTGTAATATCAACAAATATTAAATCTGCTTCAATAATTTTTTGCCAAATTTCAGAATGAATGATACCAGTGCTTGTAAGCCAATCTAGTCTATCAACTTTAATATTAGGCAGAGAATAATTTTTAAATACATTTTTTATGTGTATCATGAATTATTTTTGCCACTTCATCAAATCTTGACTCAAATGGCATCAACAAAAGGCAATTAAAGGGTCTTAACAAATCTATATTTACAACAGGATTTTTATTTTTGGTATCAAAAGGCCAAACTTCAGACATTTTTCTCCTATAATATACTCACAAAAGATGATTGTTTAATTCACTATTAATGAATTCTTCAATCTC
>DAOWKF010000121.1 GCA_030640045.1 Candidatus Omnitrophota bacterium
GTAAGAATTATTGAAAGGATGTTTGAGGATAAAGTTACGCATAACCAGGCCCAGAGGGTAATTCGAGCCGGCTTCGAGAACTTTAATAAAGATTTAGTGGATTTTTTCCGTATTCCCAAATTAAACAAAGAGTATCTTGACGCTTGCGTTGAGGTTACGGGACAGGAAAATTTAGATGCGGTTTTAGGGGAAGGAAGAGGAGCTTTGTTGGCCGGCCTTCATATTGGAAACGGCGGATTTGCCGCGTCGCTTTTGGCACTTAAGGACTATCCTGTAAATATTGTAGTTTGGCAAGACGCAAACAAAAGGGTTGATAAACTATTTCAGGCTATAAGGCAAAGCAAGGGAGTAAGGATTATTTACTCTCACCATGCAGCCAAAGGCATTTTGGATGCGCTTAAACGAAACGAGATAGTAGCTGCGACAGTTGATTTAAGCGGCGGCGAGAGAGACACAAGGCTTAATTGTTGGGGAATGGAGATCAGGATATTGCGGGGAGCCTTCGTATTTGCCCAAAAGCAAGATGTGTCAATTTTACCGGGAGTGATAATCAGACAGGGTAACGATAGCCATAAAGTCATTATAGGGAAGCCGGCAAAGATAGACATGAAACAAAATAGAGAAAGAGGTTTTGAAGAAGATGCCGCAAGACTGTTCAATTTTTTTAAAGGGTACATTGAAGAGTATCCCGAGCAGTGGTACTGGCTAACAAGTTTATGGCAGGATACCGATTAGCAGGAATTATGGTTAGCCATAGCAATATTGCGTTCAGGTAGGCTATAAAAATGGAATTTTTTAAAAATAAAAAATTTAAAATAGGATTAGCTTTAGGAAGCGGCGCGGCAAGAGGATTAGCTCATATTGGAGTGTTAAAGGCACTGAAAGAGGAAAATATATCTATAGATATGATAGCGGGCTCAAGTATAGGTGCGCTCGTTGGTGCCTGCTATGCAAGAAAAGGTGAAATAGCAAGCCTTGAAGAAATAATCCTAATGATAGATTGGAAACAATTGGTTCGGTTGGCAGACCCGAATTTGGCCCTGCTTTTCAAAGGAGTCATCCATGGTAAAAAAGTTAAAGAACTTTTGCGCTCTTTAATTGGAGATGTAGAATTTAAGGATTTAAAGATTCCTTTAGCGGTTGTAACTACCGATGCCAATACAGGCGAGGAAGTAGTAATAAAAGAAGGTTCGGTAATAGAGGCTGTCAGAGCAAGTATTTCCATGCCTGCCATATTTATGCCGGTGAAATTTAAAAATAGATTCCTGATTGATGGCGGGATAATAAATCCTGTTCCGGTAAACGTAGTTAAAGATATGGGGGCAACGTTTGTCATTGCTTGTAATGTAATTCATAAAACTCAAAGCAGAAGACTTCTTGGCTCTACGAAGAAACAAAAGCCGCCTGTACCAATCCCAAAAGCCCAGATTAAAAATGTAACTTTAGCGGCATTAAATGACAAAATCGATAAGCTCCTTCAAGACAATAAAAACAAAATGCAAAATTTCCAAAAGCTTACTAATGTTTTCAAAAAAAAGATTTACAAAAGAAATCAGAGGATAGAGCCAAATACCCCAAGTATATTTAATACAATAATACAAGCAATTTATACTATGGAATATGAGATCGTGAAGTTAAAAATAAAAGAGGCAGATGTAATAATAACCCCAGACACAGGCGGTATTGCTACGTTAGAGTTCTATCGGGGGAGAGAGGCTATATCAGAAGGATATAGAGCAGCAAAAGATATCCTTGATAGAGATAAAATCAGGTCATATAATACTAATTGAATGGATAAATGACGCTACAATTTTAAAATTTGAATAAGAAGAATATGAAAAAAGCGATAATTATATTGTTGGCAGGATATTACTTGCTTACATTCCCAACCAATCTTTTTGCACAAGAGTCAGTGCATATCAAGGTCTTATCATCTCATCCACAATCTATAGATATAGTATGGATACTTTTAGCATCTTTTTTAATTTTTTTCATGCAGGCTGGCTTTAGTATGATTGAAGTGGGTTTTACCAGGGCAAAGAACGCCGGCAATGTCGTGATGAAAAATCTTTCAGATTTTACTGTCGGGTCAATTACCTTCGTTTTGATCGGTTATGGCTTAATTTTCGGTGTAAGTAAACTTGGATTATTCGGAACAACAGATTTCTTTTTGAGCCACATAGGAGTTGGTGAAAATATCAACAACTGGAAATTTGCTAATCTTATATTTCAGATGGTATTTGCTGCCACTGCTGCAACCATTGTCTCAGGAGCAATGGCAGAGAGGACACGGTTTATAGGATATTTAGCTTACAGTTTCATTGTCAGCGCATTTATTTATCCAATAGTTGGCCACTGGGTCTGGGGAGGCGGCTGGCTTTCGAAGTTAGGAATGATTGATTTTGCCGGCTCAACTGTTGTACATTCAGTTGGCGGCTGGGTTTCTTTGGCAGGGGTATTGGTGTTGGGGCCAAGGATAGGCAGATTTAACCGGGATGGTTCAAGCAATCCAATACCCGGCCACAATATTCCATTAGTTTCTTTAGGTATATTTATTATGTGGCTGGGATGGTATGGCTTTAATACAGGCAGCACGCTTTCAGGCACAAATGCTAGTATTGCAATAATTGCAGTGAATACCACACTCTCAGGAGCTTGCGGCTCTATATCAAGTATGTTGATTAGTTGGTTTTTTAAGAAAAAACCAGATGTAGGTCTAACTCTTAATGGAGCATTAGCAGGCTTGGTCGCTTCTACAGCCACCTGTGCTTTAGTGAGTCCTTACAGTGCCATGATTATTGGGTTAATTGCCGGTGCAATTCTAGTTGGGTCATTAAAAATATTTGAGAAATTAAAGATAGATGATGCAGTAGGTGCGATAAGTGTACATGGCATTTGTGGTGTATGGGGTACATTAGCATTAGGCTTGTTTGCCCAGGGTTCATTCAGCCAAAATAGCTTGGGATATATTATAAATGGTCTGTTTTTTGGAGGAGGGTTTAGGTTATTAGGCGTTCAATTGCTTGGCATCATTACTGTATTTATCTGGGCAGGAGGAATTGCTTTTATATTTTTCAAATTATTAGACCGCACTATAGGACTACGGGTATCTCCCGAAGAGGAAATAAAAGGATTGGACTATAGCGAACACTTTATGAGCTCTTATCCTTTTTTTGATGACTTTCAAAAGAGACAAGAGAGAATTCAGGAGGAACTAAAAAGGGTAAGAGAACTTTCTACTCTCCATGAAATAAGCAAATCTATGCAGACTTTAGATCTTGATGAAATTTTACATTTAATCTTAGACGGCGTTACCAAAGCTATAGGATTTGATCGAACGAGGCTATATCTTATAAATGAGGAGAAAAAGCGACTTGAGTGTAAGATAGCAGTAGGTATAGAAAAAGAGAGAATAGAGGGTATTACTTTACCTTTGGATAAGAAAAATAGTATGTTAGCCCGCTCTGTAATTGAAAAAAAACCTTTTATTATTGAAGATGCCGCTAATGACCCGCGGGTAAACAAAGATTTAAAAGAGCTGTTTGATCTTAAGTCTTTTGCTGTTGTCCCGCTTATTGGCAGGGATGAGGTTTTAGGCGCAATAACCGCCGATAACCTATTCAGCGATAGGGTAATCACTCCTCAAAAACTTGAATCTTTAATTCTTTTTACTAATCAAGCAGGACTGGCTTTAGAAAATGCCACGATGTATGAGGAACTCAAGTCATTTAGTCATGGATTAGAAGGGAGAGTTAAGAGTGCTACAGAAGATTTAAGAAAAACCCAGGATAGGCTTATCCAATCTGAAAAATTAGCTGCTTTAGGGAAACTAAGTGCCGGAATTGCCCATGAGATAAGGAACCCTTTAACAAGTATTAAAGTTTTAATTTACTCTTTAGCCCAGAAAATAAACGATACTGAAACTAAAGAGAAGGATGTTAAGATTATCCAGGATGAAATAGAAAGGGTAAATCAGATTATCAAACGGTTTTTAGATTTTGCCCGCCCCAAAGAGCCGGAATTTTCCGCCACAGATATTAATCGGGTATTAGAGGATACCATTACTTTGGTTATTCCTAAGATAAGTGAACAAGATATAGATTTAGAGAGAAATTTTTCTCCCATCCCTGATATCCAGGCTGACAAGGAACAAATGAAGCAGGTATTTTTGAACCTATTTTTAAATGCTGTTCAGGCAATGCCTGATGGAGGGAAAATAGGCATTAAAACAGAGTTCAAAGCCCAATGTATAAGGATAGAAATTCAGGATGAAGGCAGCGGGGTACCTTCCCAGATAAAGAATAAAGTTTTTGAACCTTTTTTTACTGCGAAAGAGGAAGGAGTTGGTCTGGGCCTATCAATTGTAAAAAGGATTATAGATGAACATGGGGGATTGATAAAAATAGATAATGCATATCCTAAAGGGACTGTTGTTACTATAGAATTACCTTTAAAATAAAACAGGAGAACGAACAAATGCCAGATAGAATTTTAATAGTCGATGATGATAGAAACATCCGTTATTCATTAAGAAGGATGTTTGAAGAGAAAAAAATGGAAGTTTTAGAAGCTAAAAATGGAAAAGAGGCATTAGATTGCATACAACAAAGAGAAATAGATTTAGTCCTCATGGATGTGAGGATGTCGGGAATGACAGGATTAGAGGTTTTAAAAGAAATCAGAAACATTAACCCTAAACTTTTAGTAATTATTATGACTGCCTACGGCACCACTGAGACAGCGATTGAGGCAATGAAATTTGGCGCCTTTGATTATATTTTAAAACCTTTTGACATTCCCAAGATGTGGGATTTGGTAAATAAGGCCATACATGTAAATCAATTAATGAAAAGCAGCGTATTTTTTAAACCGGAAGAGAGAAAGGTATGCATTGGAGAGCGTATCGTAGGTAAATCTTCTAAAATGCAGGAAGTCTATAAAATGATTGGACAGGTAGCTGAGCAGGATATTACTGTGCTTCTTAGGGGTGAGAGTGGAACAGGTAAAGAGTTAGTAGCCAGAGCAATCTACCATCATTCAAAACGAAATGATAAGCCGTATCTACCGGTAAATTGTGCGGCAATCCCCGAGACACTACTTGAAAGTGAACTGTTTGGATATGAAAAAGGCGCCTTTACTGATGCCCGGATACGTAGAATTGGTAAGTTTGAACAGTGTAATGGTGGGACTATATTTTTAGATGAGATAGGAGATATGTCTTTTACTACACAGGCAAAGATTCTAAGGGCATTGCAGGAGAAAGAGATTACACGTTTGGGAAGTAATGAGTTCATAAAAATAGATATAAGGTTAATCGTAGCCACTAATAAAAATTTAGAGAGACTAATTACAGAGGGCAAATTCAGAGAAGATCTATATTATCGATTTAATGTAGTCACTGTAAATCTACCTCCATTAAGAGATCGTAAAGAAGATATCCCGGAATTGGCCAAGTATTTTTTGGGAAAGTTTAATAAAGAATTGAGGAAAAATATTGTAGATATAAATCCGGAAGCAATGGAGAGGCTTACTGGTTACTATTGGCCTGGCAATATCAGGGAATTAGAAAATGCAATAAAAAGGGCGTGTCTGCTCTGCAAGGGCAGTTATATCCTGCCTGCTGAATTGGCTCTTGGAACAAAAGTAGAAGGAGATGTAAAAAAGCGGCAAGAGATAAATGCGGAAGAAGGCCTTGATAAATTGATAGATATAATTTATCAAAAAGTCATTAAAATCCCAAAAGATGAAAGAGAAGATATTATGTCTGTTATAGAAAAGGCATTAATTATCCGCGCCCTTAACGAGACACATGGTAATCAATTACAGGCTGCCCAGATTTTGGGAATAAATCGTAATACCTTAAGAAATAAGATAGAAAAATATGCAATTAAAATAACCAAAGGAGTAGAAATTTAATATGGCAAAAAAGAAAATTTTAATAGTCGAAGATGATAAGCATATTTCCAAGCTTGTAAAATACAATTTAGAAAAAGCCAATTTTGAATGCATTGTAACAATGACAGGGGAAAAGGCTTTGAAAATTTTAGATAGCGAATCTGTTGATTTGATAATACTGGATTTAATGCTTCCCGGGATGGATGGATTTGAGGTCTGTAAAGAGATAAGGCAGGACAAAAGGCTCTCTACTATACCCGTAATAATGCTGACTGCTAAAGGTGAAGAGGTAGATAGAGTTCTTGGACTTGAATTAGGCGCTGATGATTATGTAGTTAAACCTTTTAGCCCGAGGGAATTAGTTTTAAGAACAAAGGCGATTTTAAAGCGCGGCAGGACTGAGGGACCTGCCAAAGATATCCTGATTGCAGGCCAGTTAAAAGTAGATATTTCCAGGCATAAAGTAATTGTCCATAAAAAAGAAATAGATTTGTCTCCAATGGAATTTAAACTTCTGGTTATTTTTATGCGCAGAAGAGGGCGCGTTCAGTCAAGAGAGAAATTGTTGAACGATGTCTGGGATATAGCCAGCGATGTTACTACTCGCACAATAGATACCCATATAAAACGCTTGAGGCAAAAGTTAGGCAAAATGGGGGAATTAATCGAGACTGTAAGAGGCCTTGGATATAGATTTAGCGAAGAAGAATGACGCTTTGAGAATAAATATTTACCATAAAATTACTCTTATCTTTGGGATAATTGTCGCAATTATTTTTTCCGGGATTTATATATATCTGAACAATACGTTGAAAAAGAATACCTATGAGGGCATAAGGGCAAAGATTAAGAAAGAAGTTTCCTTAACCAGATCTTTGCTCGAGGCTGACTCTATTCAGAGACTTCGGTCTCAAGAATTGGATAAAATAGCGGATGAGACTGGTAGGGATCTGGGCCTGCGGGTTACTATCATCGGCCTGGACGGTACGGTTTTAGGCGATTCGGAATTAGATAAACAGGCACTTAGAGCAGTAGAAAATCATCTCTATCGGCCTGAAGTTCAGGAGGCCTTAAAATCTGATTTTGGAGAAAGCAGGCGCTTCAGCACTACCATAAAAAAGGACATGCTTTATATGGCCTGTACTTTTGGTAAGGATAACCCCCAAGGCATAGTAAGATTGGCAATGCCGCTTTCTGAAATCGAGTTAATATCAAATCGTTTAAAAAAGATATTGGTTATTTCCTTCCTGCCGGCGTTTATTCTGACAATAATTGCCAGTTTCATAGCGTCATTATTTATCTCAAAGCCAATAAAAGAGATGTCCAGGATTGCTAAGGATATAGCCGGAGGAGACCTTTCTAAAAGGCTTTCAATTTCTGCAAATGATGAGACAGGGGACCTGGTAAAGGCATTTAACTACATGGCAGAACAGATCCGGCTAAGAATTGATGAAATTACTTCAAGCAAGTCAAGATTGGAAGCTGTGCTGTTGAGTATGTTTGAGGGGGTAATGGTTATTGATTCAATGGGTACGATTTTATTGATGAATCAGACTCTTAAAGAGTTTTTTCTCGTCAAGCAAGAGTCTCTTGGTAAAAGACCCCTTGAAATAATACGCAATATTGAAATTCAGGAAATTGCAGACAGTGTATTAAAGTTAAAACCAGGCGTTATATCCCGCGAGATATCTATTTTGCTCCCGGAAGAGAAAATCCTGTTGGTGCATGCAACACCTGTAATAAAAGAGAAGACGACTGAAGGCGCGGTACTGGTGTTTCATGATATAACGGAACTCAGGAGCCTTGAGAAAATCCGCCAGGATTTTGTAGCCAATGTCTCTCATGAGCTTAGGACCCCTATATCCAGCATTAAAGGCTATGCAGAGACGCTTTTAGAAGGAGCAATTGAGGATAAGGATAATATTAGAGATTTCATAAGTATCATTTACCAGGATAGCAACCGCTTAGCAAGTCTTATTGACGACTTATTAGATTTGTCCAGGATAGAATCCGACAAAATGAAGCTGGTACTTTTGCCTCTCGAAGTTAAACAAATTTTAACCAGCACTATAGGGGTGTTAGAGAAATCAGCTAAAGAGAAATCTATTGCTATAGCACTGGATATCCCCGATGGGTTGCCAAAAGTACTGGCTGATGATAAACGGTTGTCTCAGGTTTTTTTAAATCTCTTGGATAATGCTGTAAAATATACGCCTGATAACGGCTTAGTTAAAATTAATGCTTACGCAAAAGAAAAATTTGTTCAGATAGATATATCTGATACTGGGATCGGCATCCCCGAAAAAGACCTCATTAGAATCTTTGAGAGGTTCTATCGCGTTGATAAAGCCCGTTCAAGGGAACTCGGCGGCACAGGGCTTGGACTTTCCATAGTTAAGCATATTGTTCAGGCTCACGGAGGCCAGGTTTGGGTAAAATCAGAACTTGGCCGAGACTCTACCTTTAGTTTTACCATCCCAAAGGCTTAATACCTTTCCAAAATCCATATCCCCAAATTCAC
>DAOWKF010000128.1 GCA_030640045.1 Candidatus Omnitrophota bacterium
GGGCAAGTCCGGGTAAGATGAACAAACCCGAACTAATCATTGCACCGCTGGCTATACAGAAGACATCAAGTAGATTAAGCTCTTTTTTTAACAATCCTGTCTATTTCTTTTATTCTCTTTAAAATAGGCTCGAGTTTATTAAGGGCGATTGAATTGGGACCGTCGCAGAGTGCCCTGTTGGGATCCGGATGCACCTCCAGAAACAGACCGTCTATACCAACCCCGGCAGCTGCCCGGGAGAGATGCGGGACGAATTCTCTATCCCCGCCGGAAGAAGTCCCTTTACCGCCCGGAAGCTGAACACTGTGAGTCGCATCAAAAATAACCGGATAACCAAATTTAGCCATAATAACAAGCCCCCTCATATCCACTATTAGGTTATTATAGCCAAAGGACGTCCCCCTTTCAGTTATGAGTATCCTGCGGTTATTGCGGCGGGTAATCTTTTCAATAATATTTTTTATATCCCAGGGCGCCAAAAACTGACCCTTCTTGATATTTATGGCCTTACCGGTACGCGCTATACCGGTAATAAAATCAGTCTGCCTGCAGAGAAATGCCGGGACCTGTATAATATCGAGTATATCTTTGACCTTTTTTATATCTTCCTGACAATGGACATCAGACAGTATTGGTATCTTGAATCTTTCCTTGACCTTCTCTAATATAGGCAGGCCTTTTTTAAGACCAGGTCCGCGATAAGAATCAACAGATGTGCGGTTTGCCTTATCATAAGAGGACTTAAAAATAAAAGGGATATTAAGACGATCGGTTATTTTCTTTAATTCCTGAGCAATCTCCAGCGCCTCTTTCTCCTTTTCCAGGACACACGGACCTGCTATAAGGACAAGGGGATTGCCTCCGCCTATTTCTATAGAACCGACTTTTACTTTATTCATTGGTTTTATTATATCACAATCAATCTGGCGGCAGCAAGGGCATCTTTACATACCGGGCCTAACTTAAATTTGGTCTTTTTAGCCTCACGAAGACTGCGCCTCCCAAGTCCGGTAAGGACAAGTATCCCCCCCTTAAGACCTGCCTTTTCCTTTGTCTCTACATCACTTAACTTATCGCCAATGATATAAGACCCGGAGAGGTCCAGGTCAAAATCTTTGGCTGCCTTTTTTATCAACCCGGGCATGGGTTTCCGGCATGGACAATTTTCATCGGGGCGATGCGGACAGATATAAAAGGCATCTATCTTTGCCCCTCTCTTTGCCAGTATCTTTTCTAATTTATGATTAATAATTTTAAGCTGTGACCTTCTAACTATCCCCCTTCCAATCCCTGACTGATTGCTCACAACTATAATCTTAAATCCGGCATCAGATAAAAGCCGGATGGCCTTACCGGCATTTAAAAATACATATAATTTCCGGACATCAGAGAGATAGCATTCATCTCTATTAATCGTCCCGTCTCTGTCAAGGAAAACTGCGCGATTCATCCTGTATAGCTGTTTTAAGTTCTTTCGGACTGACAGTGCCGATACCAACCTTACCTACTACAATGCCTGCAGCAAAATTAGATAAGTACGCCGCTTCAAGCATAGAGGCCTTGACAGCTAATGCCATGGTGAGTACTGATATCACAGTGTCCCCTGCTCCACTCACATCATAGACCTCCTTAGCTAGTGTCGGGATATGGGTGATGCGGCCATTACTTTCAAAGAGGCACATCCCGTTTTCACCGAGGGTAATGAGAACAGCCTGAGATCCAAACCTCTCAAGGATGTCTTTCCCTGCCTGGTGGAGGGTCTTTTTGTCTTTAATATTTATCCCCAGGGCTCTTCCTGCCTCATGGTGATTTGGCGTAATAATCGTTACACCTTTATAAGAAAAAAAATTCTCTTCCTTTGGGTCAACACTGACAATCTTCCCGTACTTCTTTGCCAGCCGCACTACCTCATTAACAAGAGAAGAAGTAATAACACCCTTGCCATAATCTTCCAGGATAACTGCATCTACTTTAGATATTGTCTTTTTAATAAACTGTATTAACCTATTGTGCATACCCTTATCAATCTTACCAACCTTTTCGCGGTCAATGCGCACTACCTGTTGATTGTGCGCGACAATGCGGGTCTTACAGCTGGTAGGCCTCTTCTCGTCTTGAAATACACCGCTTGTGTCTGCCTTTATCCTTACCAGTTCATTTTTCAAAATCCTCCCTGCCTCATCCCTGCCAATTACTCCGGCCATACCGGATTTTGCGCCCAAACTGCGGACATTGCTAACTACATTAGCTGCTCCTCCCGGCATATTGGACTGACTCCTTACCTCAACCACAGGGACCGGCGCTTCAGGAGAAATGCGCGAGACATCTCCCCAGATAAACTCATCTAAAATCATATCTCCCACAACCAGTATCTTTGCCTTCTTAAATCCTTTTGATATGTTTAAAAGTTTCTTTCTATTCATTTGACATTATCCTCCGGACTTTATACAGGTCGGCCATGGTATCCACACCGACAGTATCAAATCTCGTCTCAACCACCTTAATATTATATCCATACTCAAGCGCCCTGAGCTGCTCCAGTCTTTCTATCTTCTCAAGTTTCCCCTGTGGAAGGCCGGTAAATTTCTTTAAAAATTTATATGTATAGGCATAAAATCCGAGATGTTTCCACACACCACGGCGCAGGGGTATTGGACTGCGGGAAAAATAAATGGCATTGTGGTTATTATCAAACACAACCTTCACTATATTCTCATCTTTTACCTCTTCCATAGGTGCCTTATGAATAAGCGTGGACATAACTACATTTCTGTCTTTAAAAGGACTGACTAATTCATCTATCATTTTAGCCTTAAGCAGGGGCTCATCTCCCTGGATATTTACTACAATATCACAAGATTTGAGATTTTCCTTTGAGGCTGCCTCTGCCACCCTGTCTGTCCCGGAAAGGTGCCTTGGTGACGTAAGCCTGACTTCGCCGCCAAATCCCTTAACTGCATTAAAGATACGTTTATCATCTGTGGCGACAATGAGCCGATCCAGGGCCTTTGCCTTTTTAGCCCTCGTATATACATGCCGGATCATAGAATGCCCATGGATAGTAGCAAGAGCCTTTCCCGGAAGCCTCTTAGAAAAAAAACGGACAGGAATTATTCCGATTATCTTTCTTTTCATTTAACTAATTAGATTAATCATGGATATTCCCTTCCAAATATATTTTCTACCTTTGCCAATACATGGTCTACGCCTATACCTTTCATACATTCCCTTTTCCGGCAATGAGTGCGATAGCAGCCGCTGCAACGAATATCGCACTTAACAACACCCCTCTCCTGTCCGTAAGGACCGCAATGGTCCGGGTCTGTCGGACCAAAAAGTGATACAATGGGGACGCGAAGGACTGAGGCTACATGCATTGTGCCGCTGTCAACTGTGACCAGGATTCTACTCCGGCTTAAAAAGGCCGCAAGCTCCTGAAGATCTAATTTACCCGCTAATGAAAAGGAAGGGGTTTTCATCATTTTCATTATCCTTTGAACTACTTTCTCTTCTCCATGACTTCCCAGAAAAAAGACCACACCTTTCTTTGAAAGTTCATCAGCTAATGACGCCCATTTTTCTTCAACCCACATCTTGGAAGACCAGCGGGTAACCGGACTTAAAGCTATAATCTGCCCATGAACATCTAAATCCTTAAGAAGTTTTTCTATCTTTCGGACAGCCCTGTGCGAGATATTAAAAGTAAAATCAGTATCGAATATACCTCCGCATATAGAAGAAGCGAGTCTCGCATTTCTGTCTACTGCATGCAGGATGCCGGGCGCTATATCTATAGGATGCGTATAGAAGAGACTGCTAAACTCACGGCCATCTCTAAACCCTACCCTCTGTTTTGCCCCGCTTAAAAGAGAAATCAAGGCGCTTCTGAGCAGGCCCTGAAGATCGATTGTTATGTCAAAACCTCTCTTTCTAAGCTCTTTAAAAAATGGAACGCCTTTTCTAAAAAAAACATAACGGGGGAAAACAATAATCTCATCAAGATACGGCTGTCCTTCCAGGACCTCTTTAAAATTCTCATTGATAAGCCAGGCGATGTAACTTGAGGGAAAGGTCTTTCGAATAATGCTCAAGGCGGGAAAGGTATGGATAATATCGCCCAGGGAACTTGGTTTTATAATCAGTATCTTATGGTCTTTGCTCATATCTTTTCTATAGAACCAAGGATAAACCAGAAGAGTAACTGAACCTCTGAATCACCAAAATTATACTCAAAAAGACCGGCGAAATGAAAACCTAAAAATGCAGCCAATGCCCCCAGGGAAAGCGAAAAAACCAGGGGGTTTGTATTGGTATCCACAGGATGGCTTCGCCTACGGGAGCGCACTTTAGCCCAGATGCCCCTGAACGCTGAAACCATCATCCAGAAAAATATCGAGAGGCCCAGGATCCCTGTCTCAGCGCCAATCTGGACAATGTTACTGTGGGCATGCGGATAAGTTTTTCTCTCTTCAAAAAATTTGTACTGCTTATAAATTGTATCATAATTACCAGGGCCAACACCTGTGAGAGGGTGGTCAAGCATCATCTCCAGCCCCCCCTGCCACTGATGAAAACGAGATGAAATGGCATAGTTCCTGAAATGACTCAATGTCCTGGCTCTCTGCCGAAGGGTCGAAGAAAACGAAAATAAAAGCCCTAAGATAATTGCCACGATAGTTAGAGCTGTTAGAGAACGCCTGCCTACAAAGAAAAAAGTTAGTATCGCCGTCACGAGTCCGAGCCAGACACTCCTCTCCAGGGTAAAAATAAGGGCCAGAAGAAGAAGGACGGATGTGATGAGATAAACCCAATTGTGGCCGCAAAAAATTTTGCCCCATTTTTTCCCCAAAAAAAGGCCAAAGGAGAGAGGTATAACTAAAAGGAAAAAACCAGCCAGGGTTATGACGTTTTTAATAAAGGCCTGCACTGCAATGGTGTGCATGAAAAAATATTGGTAAAGACCATGGATAGAGGCAACAGTAGTGGATATAACCAAAAGGGTTATGAGTCTAATTATATCTTTCCTCTCAGTAACATTATTGATTATTAAAAAATAAAACAAAAATAACCAAAGGCTCTTAATCTGTCCAAGTGCCTTAAAGCGGTCATAGGCGGTGAGGAGGGAAAAAACCGCGATGGCGAAAAAACTGAGCATTGGTCTTTCTAAATTACCCCTGGTCCATACCCATCTTCCTTCAAGCTTCCTTACGCTTATTACCTTTAATCCCCAAAAGACTAACCCGAGTATTACAGCTATCTCAGACAGACATATGGAATGCGGGGCAAAGAAGACGTATAAGAATAAAGAGAATAATATCGCTTTGTCTAACTTTTTAATCATATTAATAATTCTTGTAAAGTTTTATATTTAATAAAGGATACCATAGGAAATAGATTACTTCAAGAAAATTTTGAAATCAATGTCCGCCGTGCTACCCAAAAGACAGCGAGGCTCGCCCAAAACA
>DAOWKF010000095.1 GCA_030640045.1 Candidatus Omnitrophota bacterium
AAAATGTATTTTTAAAATGAATAAAAAAATTATAATTTTTTTGGCAAGTGCCGGGTTTGCCGGGCATATTCCTCTTTTAGCGGGGACATTGGGTTCAATAGAGGGGGTATTGATCAGCCTTATTTTTAATTCTCACCTATGGCTTAAGTGCCTGGCATTTATTATCCTTTTTATTTCAGGGGTATATCTTGCAGGTAGGACAGAAAAGATTTCAGGTATAAAAGACGACCACAGTGTAGTAATAGACGAGGTAATTGGAGCTGTGGCAGCCACATTTTTTCTCCCGCCCGGTCTATGGCCATGGATTTTTTCTTTAGTTGCCTTTAGAATCCTTGACTGGACAAAACCTTTCCCTCTGCGCCGCATTGAGAAGCTGCCCGGCGGAATTGGCGTTGTAGGGGATGATGTCGTAGCCGGGCTCTATAGCTTAGGGCTAACCTGGGTAATATATGGCTGTAGAACTTATTAATATCGGCACAGAACTTGTGCTGGGCCATGTCATTAACACAAATGCCTCTTTTTTAAGTCAGCGCCTGGGGATGGTCGGCCAGGAAGTCGCATTTCAGGTAACCGTCGGGGATAATGAGATAAGACTTATAACTGTCTTAAATCAGGCATTAGGCAGATCCAATATAATTATTCTTACAGGAGGCCTTGGTCCGACTAAAGACGATATTACTAAAAATGTCCTAAGTAAAGTCCTGAATAGGGAGCTCGTACTTGACAAAAAATGTTTTGAAAAGATAAAATCTCATTTCTATGAAAGAAAACTTACCCCGCCTCCCGGCATTCAGGATCAAGCCCTTATTTTTAGAGGGGCGAAGGTTATCTTAAATCGTTTTGGCACAGCCCCCGGCCAGATTTTAGAAGATAGGGGGACGATAATAATAATCCTTCCCGGTGTGCCAAGGGAAATGAAGACAATGGTAGATAAGTCAGTAATTCCATACCTTCGAGAAAAATTTTCGAGAGGCGAGGTCATCAGGTCAAAATTTTTAAAGGTCTTTGGCATAGGTGAGTCAACTATGGAAGACCTCATCAAGGATATTATTATACAGGGAATGAATCCGGAGGTAGGAACTGTATGCACGGATAAGGAACTTATCATTCGGTTAACCAGTAAGGCTGATAGTGAAAAGGAGGCCGCCTCACTCCTGGATCCGTTAGAGGCCAGGATCAGAAAACGGCTCGGTAATTATATCTTCGGGCAGGAAGAAGAGACTATGGAAATAGTAGTGGGGGCGCTTTTGACCTTAAAGCGTAAGACCATATCCATAGCAGAATCATGTACCGGGGGCGCGATTGCCGATCTCTTGACGGACATAGCGGGCAGTTCTGTATATTTTGATAGAGGTATAGTCTCTTATAGTAATAGGGCGAAGAGAGAACTTTTGGGAATTTCAGAGAATTTACTTAAGACTAAGGGCGCTGTGAGTTATGAGGTGGGCAGGGCCATGGCAAAAAATGTGCGGAAGATTTCCAAGACGGATTTAGGCCTATCCATAACAGGTATAGCCGGACCAGGGGGAGCCACACAAGATAAGCCTATAGGATTCGCCTTTATCGGATTGGATGATGGAAAGGATACAGTGGTTAATGAATATAATTTTACAGGAAATCGTAAGATTATAAAAGATAAAATGACCTGTACCGCATTGGATATGGTCAGGCGCTATTTATGCGGTTATTCATTGAAATAGAGATTTCATGTAGAGTATAGGAAGGTTGTAAGTTGTAAGCTGTAAGTAAGAAAGAGAGGGAAAAAAGATGGTTAAGAAAGAAGAAAAAAAGGATGTGAAGAAAGAGGCGTCTGATAAGATTAAGGCCCTGGATGTGGCCCTGGGCCAGATAGAAAAACAATTCGGCAAGGGTTCAATTATGCGCTTGGGAGAGGAGAAGGCGCATGTCCATGTCGACGCTATTCCTACAGGGGCACTTTCTCTGGATATTGCGCTTGGGGTTGGCGGTATGCCGAGAGGCAGGGTTATAGAGATATTCGGGCCGGAGTCATCCGGTAAAACCACACTTGCCCTGAGTGTCATTGCCAATGCCCAGAAGAGAGGCGGCCAGGCTGCTTTTGTTGATGCTGAACATGCCTTTGATGCAGCCTATGCCAAGAAATTAGGAGTTAACTTAGACAGTCTCCTTATCTCTCAGCCGGACAGCGGCGAGCAGGCCCTGGAGATAACAGAGGTCCTGGTGCGCAGTAATGCCATTGATGTTATTGTTATTGATTCTGTAGCAGCCCTTGTGCCTAAAGCTGAGATTGAAGGAGAGATGGGTGCCAGCCATATGGGGCTTCAGGCAAGACTTATGTCACAGGCCTTAAGGAAACTCACTTCCGCCATAAGCCGTTCTAAGACATGCACAATATTTATTAACCAGATTAGAATGAAGATTGGTGTAATGTTTGGCAATCCTGAAACAACCCCCGGGGGGCGCGCATTGAAATTTTATTCGTCGGTGCGGCTGGATATAAGGAGACGTGAAGCTATTAAGGAAGGGGATGTGATCCTTGGTAACCGTGTCAAGGTAAAGGTAGTTAAAAATAAAGTAGCCGCGCCATTTAGACAAGCTGAATTTGACCTCCTCTATAATGAAGGTATCTCCTACATAGGCAGCGTAATAGACGTAGGAATTGAAAAAGGAATCATCGAGAAAAGCGGGGCGTGGTTTAGTTTTGCTGGCGAAAGACTCGGCCAGGGAAGAGATAAGGTAAGAAATTTTCTTAAGGATAATCCATCTAAAGTGAAAGCCATCGAGACAAAAATTAAAGAGGCGCTTAAATGAAAAGGTGCAGGCTTTCTTTGGATCGTTTAGAGCAAGAGACGGCAGTATTCCTGGCAAAGGGATGGGAAGAAGAGATTATCTTTCCACGTTTTCTCTTACCCTCTAAGGTAAAGGAAGGCGATATACTTAAATTTTCTATCGAGGTTAGTAAGAAAGATACTGAAAATGCCAGGGCAGAGGTTCAGGAACTTCTGGAAAAATTGGGAAAAAAGCAGGGTACAGAATAATGCTTTCATTAATGGAGACCATAATATTTCTAAAAGGCATACCTATCTTTCAAAGAGTGGATGGAGAGGGACTCCGGCATCTGGCAGAGAGGGCAGAGGAAAAGGTGATAGAGGCTGGGAGTATAGTCTTTCGTGAAAATGAGATAGGCGATGTGATGTATATAATTAAAAAAGGGAAAGTAGAAGTGTTTAAGGGAGCCGGGGATAAAAAAAATACCATAGCTATACTTGGCGAGAAGGCATTTTTTGGTGAAATGGCAATATTAGAAGATGCGCCACGATCCGCCGGAGTTATAGCTATAGAGGACAGCATTCTTATCTCTGTTGATAAGGATAGCTTCAGACAATCTGTTTATGAATATCCGGATATAGCATTTGAGGTGCTTAAGTGTCTATCTTCCCGCCTGAGATATGCTGATGAGATGCTTCATTAAAAAATGTAATGGGTGAGTAAACATGGGATATAGGTCATTACGAGCCCTGAGCCGTGTCGAAGGGCGAAGCAATCCCGTGTCGCTTAATCTGTAAAATAATATATTTGCCGATAAATTAAAGTTATAGTCCCCGCCCACCACCCATATCGAAAAAAGATAAAAAAAAGCTGGCGCCCCTTTTAGTTTTGTGGTATAAAATAATCTATGAAAGATAAATGGATT
>DAOWKF010000110.1 GCA_030640045.1 Candidatus Omnitrophota bacterium
AGAAGGGCTTATGGTGGATAAGGCAGTTAACTTCAGCCACCTCAAAGGTGTACTGGAGGTATTCGCCAGAGAGATCTTTGGCCCGCAGGCTGCTATGCGCTTTCGCCCTGATTATTTTCCTTTTACAGAACCAAGCGCTGAGATTTCTATAAGCTGTTTTCCCTGCCGCGGCCGGGGCTGCCGCACGTGCTCTAACACAGGATGGCTTGAGATAGGCGGGGCAGGTATGGTCCATCCCAGCGTCTTTAAGGTTGTGGGATATAACTACGAAGACTGGACAGCTTTTGCATTTGGTCTGGGCATTGACCGTCTTATTATGAATCGTTATGGAATCAATGATATCAGAATCCTCTACGAAAATGACCTGCGCTTCCTGAGGCAGTTTTAATGAAAGTTCTTTATTTCTGGCTTAAAGAAATAATTCCTTTTCGTCTCACACCCGAGGCGCTGGCTGAGAAATTAACTATGATTGGCCTTGAGGTGGAGGCCATAAATAAAGATGCTTCCGGAGATGCATCCGGAGATGCAGGTGATACAATCCTCGATATAGCTGTCACCTCCAACCGTCCGGACTGCCTGGGGATAATAGGTATAGCCAGAGAGGTCCATGCTATTCTTTCATCCTGGGCGCCGGGAACTAAGCGCTCCAGGGGGTTACGTTTACCCCATGCCAAACTTAAAGAATCCAGAGAGCGCACAGCTAATAATGTCCGGGTTTCGATTCAGGATAAAGCCCTCTGTCACCGCTACACAGCGCGCCTTATCAAAAATGTAAAGGTCAAACAAAGCCCTCCATGGCTTAAGAATAGACTTAAGGCATTAGGCCTCCGTCCCATTAATAATATAGTTGATATAACCAATTATGTCCTCATGGAATACGGCCATCCACTCCATGCATTTGATTTCGACAGGATAAAAGGCCGGAAGATTATAGTCAGGCGCGCAAAAGCGGGTGAAAAGATAATCACCCTCGATGGAGTCCCGCGGGAACTCGATAAGGGCATATTGGTTATTGCGGATAATGAAAAACCTCAGGCAATTGCAGGCGTCATTGGCGGGATGGAGAGCGAGGTTAGTGAAGGCACTACGAATATTTTGCTTGAGAGCGCCTATTTTGATCCAGGGGCTATTCGACGCGCCTCAAAAAAATTGGGAATATCTACCGACTCTTCCTATCGTTTTGAACGCGGTGCTGACAAGGAAGCCGTTTCAGTTGCCTCCCAACGGGCAATGGCCCTGATTCAGGAATTAGCAGGCGGTGATGTGTTAAAAGGCGAGGTTGATGTCTACCCGCGTCCTTCTAAGCCTGTCCGAATTTCTCTTCGCCTCAAGCGTGTTAGGAAGATATTGGGGGTTGAAATTGAGAAATCCCGGATAAGGTCTATCCTTAATGCCCTTGGGTTAAAAGTAGAAAAGAGCGACGGGGAAGTCTGGAGAATTCGTATCCCGGGTTTCCGGCGTGATCTTTCTCTTGAGATTGACCTTATTGAAGAGATAGCCCGCCATTTTGGATATACCCGTATCCCGGCAACACTGCCGTCTATTACAATCGCGCCTCCACAACAGGAATATAGCTCCCTGGTTTATGAAAATGTAAAAGAGATAATGACATCCGCTGGTTTTGACGAGGTTATTAATTTTAGTTTCTATAGTAAAAAAAAGAACGCGGGACCCGCTCATGGGAGAGAACCTGGCCTGCCGGTATCGATCAAAAATCCGATTTCAGAGGAACAGGGTGTTATGCGCTTATCCCTTGCGCATGGACTCCTGGGAACTGCGAACCTTAATTTAAGCAGGGGTGAGAAGGCGATAAAGATTTTTGAACTTGGTAAGACATATTTTTTAAAGAACGAAAATACCCCGCATGAAAAATATTGCCTGGGTGCGCTATGTCTGGAGACTGCCGCTATGCAGCATTGGAAAAGGGAAATGAAAAAAATAGATTTTTACGACATAAAAGGAGTAATAGAACTTCTTTTTAATAGGTTAGGTATAGAGGATGTTGATTTTCGCGCCGGCCCTGTTTCTTATTTTAATGAGTCTTCCTCAACTCTCATCTACGCAGGCAATAAAGACATAGGATGGGTCGGCGAAGTAGATAAAAATACCCTTACCGCTTATGATATTAATCAAAGGGCATTTCTCTTTGAAATCTATGTGAGCGAGATTATCCCATCTGTGCGCAAGGCCATTAATTTTAGAGAACTCCCTAAATTCCCGGCAAGTTTCAGGGATATATCTATAATAGTGCCGGAAGAAATTGTGTGCGGGGAGATAACCCGGAGCATTGAAAAAAGCGGCGATATAAATCTTGAGAAAATAGAGCTCATTGATCTATATCGGGGCAAGCAGATTCCTCCTGGCCGCGTGGGGCTTACCTACCGGCTTACATTTCGTTCTCTTCAGCGCACCTTACGGGAAGAGGAGGTCAATAATCTTTTTTCCAGGATTATTTCCGACCTTAAAACCACATTCCCGATTGAACTGCGGGAAAAATAGTGGACAAAAAAATTTTTGTATGATACACTAAATAATATAAAATAAAGGGGACTATATGAAAACAAAAATTCATCCGCAGTATAAAGAGACAACCGTTACCTGTGCCTGTGGAGAGGTAATCCACACACGCGCTACTACCCAGAATATCAGGATAGAGATTTGTTCTAAGTGCCATCCGTTTTTTACGGGTAAACAGAAGTTTGTAGATAGCGCCGGGCGTGTAGAAAAATTTAAGCGAAGATATAAAAAATCTTAGCTTCTACAATTCCCCCAATTGATTCCATACGACCACCTTAAAAAGTTAGAAAAAGAATACGACCGCCTCACCAAGCGTCTAATCCAACCCGAAGTTATCTCTAATCCTTCCCTTTACCAGAAAGACCTGAAGGTATATAAGGAGATGACCCGGGTTATAGAAGAATTCAGGGCATATGAAAAACTCTGCCGGGATCTCGAAGGGGCAATTACTTTAAAAGAATCCCGGGATGAAGAGCCGGGCTTAAAGGCATTAGTTGAGGAAGAGGTAACCAATCTTCAAAAAGAAAAGGAGGAGAAGGAAAAGAAAATTTTAGAGCTTCTCACGCCTCCGGATGAAGATGAAGCCCGCGCATCCATTATCATGGAGATAAGGGCCGGGGTAGGAGGAGATGAGGCCGGTATATTCGTGGCGGACCTGTATCGTTTATATTCGCACTATGCTGAAGATAGAGGATGGAAGGTCGAGGTAATGGACAGCCACCCTACGCGTAGCAAGGGCTTTAAAGAAATAATATTCAGTATCTCCGGTAAAGGTGTCTATGGAAGGTTACGCTATGAAAGCGGAGTCCACAGGGTGCAGAGGGTTCCGATGACCGAGACATCCGGCCGGATACATACCTCTACAGCCACAATAGCTGTTTTGATAGAGCCTGAAGCGGTTGAGATAGATATAAAGCCGGATGATTTGCGCATAGATATCTACCGTGCTTCCGGACCGGGCGGACAGGGGGTAAATACCACTGATTCAGCAGTGCGTATCACACATATTCCGACAGGGGTTGTGGTATCCTGCCAGGATGAGAGGTCTCAGCACAAAAATAAGGCCAAGGCTATGAGGGTCCTTCGGGCAAGATTATTGACACATGAACGGGAAAAACAAACTCAGAAAATTGCTGATGAAAGGCGCGGCCAGATCGGCAAGGGCGACCGCAGTGAGAAGATAAGGACATATAATTTTTCGCAAAACCGTTTAACAGACCACAGGATCGGCCTCAGCCTTTATCAGTTAGATGATGTTATGGAAGGCCACATAGATAAAATCATCGACGCATTGAGTGAAAAAGCTAAAGAAAAATGAAAAACATAATAGACTGGCAAGATAAGGGGACAGTATACTTAATTATTCCCCGCGAGGTAGATTATATCCTTTCAGGTATACTCGGTCTTTCCTTCACGGAGCTATATCTTAATTCCGAAAAAATCGTGGATGAAGAAAAAGGCCGCGAGATTTCGGCTGCGCTGGAAAAAAGGCTTTACGGTATGCCCCTTCAGTATATACTCGGGGAGGTAGAATTTTTTTCTCTGTTGTTTCATGTCCGGCCCGGGGTGTTTATTCCCCGGCCTGAGACAGAATTGCTTGTTGAACATGCCCTTAAGGTCATTGCAAGTTCTTCTCACTCGTCATTCCAAATCCCAACCATCCTCGACCTCTGCACAGGGTGCGGCAATATTGCGCTGAGTATAGCTAAGAATACCAATTGCAAAATTATTGCTACTGATATATCTAATCCAGGTCTTAAGGTTGCAAGAGAAAATGCCATTCGCCTTGGTCTAAACGACAGAGTAGAGTTTTTACAAGGAGATCTCTTCGAGCCTTTATCATCTCCATTTTCCCTTATCATCTCCAATCCCCCTTACATAACCAGCGGGGAATGGAAGACTCTCCCGGGAGAGGTGAAATATTATGAGCCGCATGAAGCCCTCTTCGGCGGTGAAGATGGCCTTGATTTTTACAAGCGCATCTCTTATGATGCGAGGCGCTATATAAAAGCCGGTGGCCGTCTCCTTCTCGAGGTAGGTCCTGCCGGAGCAGTTGCCTCAATATTAAAACAAGACGGCTGGGAGGATATAAAGATAATGAAAGACTATAATAACCGTGACCGCATTATTTCTTGTAGATTTTCTTAATCATGGATAAAATCGTAATTACCGGCGGGGCAAGGCTCAAGGGTGAGGTCAGGATAAGCGGGGCCAAAAATGCAGCCCTGCCGATTATGGCGGCAACCCTTCTCACTGATAAAGAGTGCATCATCGATAATGTTCCCAATCTGCACGATGTCTCTACTATGGCCAGGATCCTTCGCGCGCTCGGCGGCAGGGTCAGCTTTAGTGATAAAAATAATCGTTTAATTATTTTGAATAAAAATCTCACAAGCAGTGATGCCCCCTATGAGATGGTAAGCACTATGCGGGCCTCTATCTGTGTCCTTGGTCCGCTTCTTGGCAGATTGGGAGAGGCTACAGTATCTGTGCCTGGAGGATGCGTCATCGGTAACCGCCCAATTGATCTGCACCTGCATGGGCTTAGAAAGCTTGGCGCGGATATAAAGATTGAACACGGCTATGTAGCCGCTAAGGCTGTGAAAAGATTAAAAGGCAGGGAGATTTATCTCGGAGGCCCATTTGGCTCAAGTGTCCTTGCCACTGCCAATGTTATGATGGCTGCAGCCTTAGCCAGGGGAGAGACTATCATCGAAAACGCCGCATGTGAGCCGGAGATATGCGACCTGGCGCATTTCCTGAATTCAATGGGCGCAAATATCCATGGGATAGGGTCTCATGTCCTCTCTATAAAAGGAGTAAATAAATTACACGGGGCAAAATACAGGATTATCCCGGACAGGATTGAGGCAGGAACATTTATAATAGCCGGCGCTATTACTAAAGGTGAGGTGAGGATAAAAAATGCAAACCCACAGCACCTTATGGCAGTGGTTAATAAGGTCCGGCAGGCCGGCTCCAGGGTAGATGTCAAGGGGCGGGATATCTGTGTCCGCGGCGGGAGGCAGGTTTTACCGACGGATGTTACGACACTATCCTATCCTGGTTTTCCTACTGATTTGCAGGCGCAGATGATGAGTTTATTAACCCTTACCCGCGGGATAAGTGTTATAACTGAGAAGGTTTATCCGGACCGCTTTATGCATGTGGCAGAACTCAACCGTATGGGTTCTGATGTCCATTTAGAAAAGGGGAGCGCCATTGTTAAGGGCGTGAAGAATCTTAGCGGTGCGCCTATAATGGCCTCAGACCTGCGCGCCTCAGCTGCCCTTATTTTAGCAGGACTTGTAGCCGAAGGTATTACCGAGGTAAGGCGCGTCTATCACCTTGACCGCGGTTATGATAAGCTGGAACAAAAATTTTCCCTACTCGGCGCTGATATAAAGAGAGTGAAAGAATGAAAAAGGGGACAGTGCCCTCCAAAAAATTTATCTCCGGTCTCAACCCATATATGGTCTCATCTTTATCCCGCGCCGAAGCAAAACTTAATGCAAATGA
>DAOWKF010000116.1 GCA_030640045.1 Candidatus Omnitrophota bacterium
GCAATCTCCTCTCCCTTGAAATTCCGCTATTGACAAAATCCCCAGGACTTTATCAATGAGGGCTATACCGTCTCTCAAGGCACTGATATCCTTTCCTTCAGGGACTTTTTGATGCTGGACGTGCACAACACCCAGGGAACACAAATGCTCTATCGTAGGAACAGCGTCTTTGCATTGCACTATTATTGAAAGCTTTTTCATCGGAACAATCATACGGCTACTGCCTCTAACTTTCTTTTCGCTATTTTACTTCGGCCTACGGCATTAGCCATTTGGTCTCCAAGATAGATTTTAATCAAGCGGATAGCTTCCCTGGCCTCAGGAATCTTTATTTTTTCAAAGAGATTTATGCGCTGGGTTGTAATGCGCAATTCATGCCTCAAAATCGTTATTCCTTCTTCGATAACCTCAATTTCTTTCCGGAGGGAAACTAAATTTTTTAGTTCCTCGATAGCTGTATCAATCCATAAAGGTGTAATAAAAAGATCGTACTCAGCGCGATCAAATTCCGCGCGAGTGAAGACCGGTAGGTCAACCCCCGCGATATTTTTTGAGTCGACAACCACTTTTTTAGGTGTAATCCACTCCCGCATTTCTATTGTCGATTCAGCAAGAAGTCCCGCCCACGTTTCAATAGATTCCCTTTTTTTATTCCTCTGTTGTTCTTTTTTTTTAAGCCCGGATACCTGGTGGAGGATCTCTATCTGCAGTTGTTGTTTTTTTAGCTGCAATGTGGGGAGATATCTTTGGAATTGTTTTAGGGCATCCTTCTGTTTTTTTGATTCGCCTTTTGTAAATTTAATCTTTGCCATTTTTAGGCCAGTACTTTTTTATCATGGAGGGCTTTATTCCTGTCTCTTCCGGTGTAAAACAAGCTGCCATAATTTCCCATCCGAGATCCAGTGCCTTTTCAAGAGGTATATTGACTTCGAGAGACATCATATCCTTTTCAAAACGTGTGCCGTACTGCAGGAGTTTTTTGTCCCATGGGCTCATCTGGAATCCCATCGCCTGTTTTTCCAGTGTTTCGCGGTAGCTGGCGAACAGTTGGATCATCATATCCATTATTGTCCTGTGGTCATCGCGCGTCTTGCCGTTTACCTGCTGTTTGAGACGGCTTAATGATCCGAATGGTTCTATAACCTTATTTTTTAAATAGAACTGGCCTTCCGTGATATAACCCGTGTTATCAGGTACGGGATGCGTTACATCGTCTCCGGGCATCGTAGTAGCTGCCAGGATTGTTATCGAGCCTGCCGTATCGAAATCGACTGCCTTTTCATACCGCGATGCCAGTTGGCTGTAAAGATCTCCGGGATATCCGCGGTTTGATGGGACCTGCTCCATCGTAATAGCTATTTCTTTCAATGAGTCGCTGAAATTGGTCATGTCTGTAAGAAGCACCAGGACGCGTTTATTCTGCAAAGCAAAATTTTCGGCAACGGCGAGACTGATATCGGGCACAAGTAAACATTCTACTGTCGGGTCTGCCGCCGTGTGAATAAAAAAGATAGACCTGGATAGTGCGCCGTGTTCCTCAAGGGTATCCCTGAAAAATAAATAGTCATCATTCTTGAGCCCCATCCCTCCCAGGATAATGATATCGACTTCGGCCTGTATCGCAACCCTGGCCAGCAGTTCATTGTACGGCTCGCCGGCAATAGAAAATATCGGTAATTTCTGAGATACGACCAGTGAATTAAAAACGTCTATCATGGGTATGCCGGTGCGTATCATCTTGTTTGGGATTATCCTTTTTGAGGGATTGACAGGGGGGCCGCCAATGTCTATTAAGTTTTCCGAAAGGACGGGACCTTTATCCAGAGGCATCCCGCTTCCGTTGAAGATGCGTCCGAGGAGGTTGCCGCCGCTTGCGACCCTCATAGGGCAGCCAAGGAACCGCACTTTATCTTCGGTGGATACCCCGCGGCTTCCGGCAAATACCTGTAAAGACACTCTCTTTCCGTTAAGCTGTATAACCTGCGCAATGGATACCCCGAACCGTGTGGTTATTTCAGCTATGTCCATGTATCCTACGCCTTCTGCTTCGACAGTAATAACGTCTCCCGCAATCTGAATAATATCCGTATAAACTTTATTCATTGCTTTTTTCCATAATTAAGGAAGATATCTCTTTTTCGATTTTTTCAAATTCTTTATCCTTCCATTTCGCTGAATTTAGTCCCCTGAACTGCTGCCCCAGTTTCTGGAAGAAATGCAATGCTTTATTTTTATCTTCAAAATTAAATTCTGCCTCGAGGATATTGTAGATAAAATTGAATATATAAATTTGTCTCTCGGATGTTGTCGATTGGTCAACTTCGTCAAAAGCGTTTTGCTGCAGATATACGAAATCAAAAAATTCACCTTTGAGATAGTCGACGTAATCCGAAAGGGAAGTCCCTTCCTCTCCGATAACCTTCATCATTTGTGAAACATTGTGGCTTTTGCGCAATATATCGTGGCCTCTTTTGACCTGTGTCTCATCAATAAAGCTTTTGTATTTACTCCAGCTTAGCAAAGGATCAATCGCGGGGTATTTTCTTGCGTCGGAACGTTCGCGCGAAAGTCCGTGAAAAGCGCCCACGACTTTTAGGGTGCCCTGTGTCACAGGTTCCTCGAAATTTCCGCCGGCAGGGCTTACGGTCCCGCCTATAGTAACAGAACCTGTGGAGCCGTCATTAAGCTTTACTATACCCGCCCTTTCATAGAATGAAGCGATACGCGATTCAAGATAAGCAGGGAAGGCTTCTTCGCCGGGTATCTCCTCGAGCCGGCCTGACATTTCTCTCATTGCCTGCGCCCAGCGCGAAGTAGAATCAGCTAATAATAAAACATTCAGGCCCATCTGCCGGTAATATTCAGCTATTGTTACCGCTGTATAGACACTTGATTCCCTTGCCGCGACAGGCATTGAGCTTGTGTTACATATAATAACAGTGCGGTCGATTAATGGTTTTCCTGTTTTGGGATCGCTAATTTCCGGGAATGTCCGAAGTGTTTCTACGACCTCGCCCGCGCGTTCTCCGCAGGCCGCTATAATTACTATATCGACTTCTGCGTGCCTGCTTGTTAATTGCTGAAGAACTGTTTTTCCGGCTCCGAACGGACCCGGTATACAATATGTCCCGCCGAGCGCGACAGGAAAGAGGGAATCGATGAGACGCATCTTCGTGACAAGAGGTTCCTGCGGTTTCAGTTTTTCACTATATGCCCGGATAGGGATCTTGACCGGCCATGACTGCTCAAGATATGCTTCGTGGATATTTCCATTCCGGTCCTTCAGTTTTGCGATCGGTTCTTTCATATTGTATTTCCCGTTTTCGACTATACTTATTACTTCAAGCACTCCCTCAAGGCCAAAAGGCACCATAATGAAATGCTTGAATATTTTTTCTTGCACAAAACCTAATTTATCCGCTGCCCGGACATTATCTCCTTTCTTTGCGCTCGCAATAAAATCCCACTTTACCTCATCGGGGAGCGCCTCGAGATAAACCCCTCTTTTCAAAAAAAATCCGCATTGTTCGGCAAGTTGGGGGAGGGGGTTTTGTAACCCGTCAAATATTTGGCCTAAAAGTCCCGGACCGAGTTCCACTGAAAGCAATTCACCGGTCAGATCAACCTCTTCTCCCACTTTTAGTCCGCTTGTAGATTCATAGACTTGCATCTCTGCATTTTTCCCGCGGACGCGTATGATCTCGGACTTAAGGCGTTCTTCGCCGTGGATAATATAAGCCACCTCATTCTGGACAACAAAGTCTTTGAATGCTACTGTAACCATATTGCCGTTTATCCGGGTTATATTACCTTTTCTTTTTAACGCCATTTCAAGCTAACGTTTTTCCCAACGCCTTTACCCTATCTATAGTATTAATCCTTTCCCATCGTTCCAGTATCAATAGCTTATTAGCATAAACTGTCAAAGAGTCTATGTCAAAGTAATGCCCTATGGCCAGGTCATCCAGGAAACGCCACCTCGCCTGGTCTAAGAACTTTTCAGCTTCAAGAATTGAAGGTGTCCTATAGGCATGGAGGGCAATGTGGGTAATATCGGGAAAAAATGGGGACTGTCCCTTTGTGGACTGTCCCAAATTTTTTCGCAGATATTTAAGGGGATCTAATTTTTTATGGGCGGCTCGTATTTTGACTAATTCATTCTTTAACGCGCTATCAAAATTATATTCCCCTGGTGTTGAAGCCTTTTTTAAAATATCGATATCTTTATCAGGTATAAGACCTTCGCATAATTGGCAAAACTTATTGAATGGAAATGGCGGTTTCGTTCCAAAATGAAGCATTGGCAAACTTGAAATTAAATAGGTATAATAGCCGGTCATATTAGCATGTTATGTCTTCAGTAACTCTGCCAATTTCGGCTTAAGATATAAACTAATATATTCCGCGAGTCCTTTATCCGTAAAATCGTAATGCGATTTGCTATCATCGTAGCTTATAAGGAATCCGGCATGGATATCGTCGGCCTGTTTAAGAGTTATGCCTTTTTTTACTTCAGTTTTAAGTTTAGCGAAAAAATCATTTTCTATTTTTTTAAGGTCTTCCTTATTGAGCGATACTATAACGTCATCCTCCATTGTCCCTTTATAGTTTTTGATGATGGAACTTATAATCCGGGACATCGCCCCGGGACTGAATTCTTCCCGTAAGCGTAGTGTGATAAGCCTGTCAAGCATAGAAGTAATCTCTTTTCGTAAGGAAAGGATAAGGTTTCTTCCTGCCTGCTTAAGCGATGCCTCTCCGCTTTTCTCAATCCTGGCGGTCTCGTCTTTAGCTTTGGCAATAATTTTCTCTGCTTCTTTTTTGGCTTTTTCAATAATTTGTTCTGCCTGGCGCTTTGCCTCAGTTTCTATCTCACGTGCCTTCTCTTCGGCAGCTTTAACACCTTCCTGATTTATTTTTTCTATCAGACCTTGCAGATCCTCTGTCATAAATATCTCCCGGTTTTATTGCGATGATTTTAATATAATTATATGTTAGGCCTTGAAAAAATGCAATCTAAAATTTAAATAATTTCTTTGCATTTTGGGAAGTGATCCGGGCTATGTCCTTCATGCTTAGCCCGTAAATATTACTGAGCTCCCTGGCTATATATTTTACATAAGCAGGTTCATTTCGCTTCCCGCGAAATTCCTGTGGAGCAAGAAACGGGCAATCTGTCTCAAGAAGCATCCTCTCAGGTGGTATTCCCTTGACTACATCTCGCAGTGGTTGAGATTTAGGAAATGTAACCTGCCCTGCTACTGAGATATAAAAACCCATTTGCAGGATTTTTTCTGCTATAGGCCAGGGGTATGAATAACAGTGCAATACTCCTCTTAATTTTTCCCCTTTTTCTTCCTGTAGAATTCGGAGCGTATCTTCTGCGGCATCACGGCTGTGGATAATGAGCGGTAGACTTAACTTTTGGGCGCATCTTATAGACCA
>DAOWKF010000104.1 GCA_030640045.1 Candidatus Omnitrophota bacterium
AAAAGCTGTTTGCGAGTCTCGCCAGTGCAGTCCTTGTATCAGGGACAAGTATTTCCGTTAACCCCGCGCCACATTCTTTTTCAACTATTAGCGCTGTAGCTCCACGGGCCTTTGCGTCATCTATAAAATTATGCCCGTCAAAATGATGCCCCTTAAGACAGACAAATAGAAAATTTTTTTTTACCTTCCGTGAATTATAGGCTATCCCTTCAATGGTCAAACCATTCGCGCCGATAATCTTTTTAGTCTCTAATTGTTTTACTAATTCTTTCAGGATAGCGCCCATAATAAATCCTCTCATTAGCGCGGCCAAGCCATAGATAATTATGAATCTGTTTTGCCATATCCCGGAAACAGGGACCTGCCACGACACTGCCATAGTGTATCCCTTGAGGTTCGTCAACAAAAACACCTATAAGGATCTTTGGTTCATCTACCGGCATAAAGCCAATAAAAGAGGCTATATATTTATCTTTGCTATATCCTCCCTCAGGACTTACCTTCTGCGCTGTCCCGGTTTTGCCTGCTATATCTAACCCATCTATTCTAACCAGGCGGCCTGAATGCCCCTCTACTACTTTTCTCAAAATCTCCCTTAAACGGGAAGATGTCTCTCCTGAGATAACCCTCTTCCCCTCGGTTGAAAAATGTTTTTTGAATGGCACTCCTTCAGGCCCAATGATTTTTTTAACAATATAGGGCTTATTAAATATTCCTCCATTGGCTATTGCAGCGTAGGCACCTACAATCTGTATAGGGGTAACAGCTATACCCTGGCCAAAGGAGATAGTAGCCAACGTAATTGGTTTCCATGTATGTAAAGACGGGAGAATTCCTTTTTCCTCTCCGGGCATCTCCACTCCAAGCCGCTCTCCGAATCCGAAAGTGCGGATGTATTCATAGAAAGTCTCCCTGCCAACCCTCTGCCCTATTTTTAAAAGACCTATGTTACTTGACTTTTCTATTGTCTCACTAAAGGTAAGCCAGCTATACGGTTTATGGTCATGGATAATGTAATTGGCTACCTTTAATGCCCCGTCTTCACAATAAATCTTATCCTGGATTTTAAAGAGTCTCTCCTCAAGCGCAGCCGCGGCAGTAATTGTTTTAAAAGTAGAACCCGGTTCAAAGACAAACGATATGGCCTGATTTCGATAAGAGTTTTGAGGGAAAGAATTGAAATGATTAGGATCAAATGTAGGATATGAAGCCATGCCAAGGATCTCTCCTGAGTTCGGGTCAAGTACTATTGCTGTTCCGCCTTTAGCCTTTGTCTTATTAATAGCCTTTGCTAAAGATTCTTCCGCTATATTCTGAATAACATTATCTATTGTTAAGTAGATAGAAGCCCCCTCAACCGGTTTAATTAGTCTAAAGACATAAGAAAATATCTCTTCCCCCCGCGCATCTCTTTCTGCCTGATATTCTCCGGGAAAACCCACAAGGATGTTGTTAAACCTATTTTCTATTCCCTCTAAACCTTCATTATCTACGCCTACAAAACCTATTGCATTAGCCCCAAGCTGACCATGAGGATAATATCGCTTAGCCCCCTTTATGAAACCAATGCCGTCAAGCCCCTGTTTTTTTATTGATTTATATTCATCCATCTCAGCCTGCCTTTTAATCCAGACAAAAGGGGCGTCACTCCGGAGTTTTTCAAGTATGGTTTCTTTATCCATATGGAGAGCAGAAGAAAGGACAACTGCTGCCTTTGCCTTATCTTCTAATTTATACGGATGCGCGTAGACAGACCATCTCTCAAGACTCAATGCTATGGCGCGGCCGCGGCTGTCCAGTATATCCCCGCGCCGCGGGTCTAATTTAACTTTAAAAAAATGCTGGTTTCTGGCCTTTGAACTTAAGGAAGGATATCTAATCAGCTGAAGAAAAGTGAGTCTCCCGATAAGGATAAGATAAAAAAGAGTCAGTCCAAAAACTATTGTCCCGACTCTTGCCCGTCTCCTTTTCATGTACAGCTATAAGTCTTAATTTTTTTTCATGGGTTTTGCGACGGCCTTAGAGTTAAATCCAAAAAGCCTGGCCAATTTTTTACTAATCCTATTTTCATTTTTAGAATCCCTTGCGGAAGATACTACACTTATCCTCCTGAGCTGAACTCCGGAGACAACATTTAATCCGAGATTGCCGCAGGCCAGGTTGTTAAGATACCGGGGTGATTTAAGAGAGGCCTTTTCAAAATAGAGTGCCCTGTTGAGGTTGGATAATTCCTTGTATATTATCTTCTCCCTGCCAAGGAGATAGCCCAGTCTTATGACACCCATATGCTGGCACAGGGACATAAAACCAATGATAAAGAGAAATATACCCACCAGGAAAATTTTTTTGCTTTTCATTTCTTATATTATCTCCGCTACCCTGAGTTTTGCGCTTCGGGAACGCCTGTTTTCTATTATCTCCCCTCTGGAAGGTCTCACAGGATGAGGTGTGATTAACCTGACTCTTCCCGCCTTAGAATATTCTTTAAAAAAATTTTTGACCAGTCTATCCTCCAGAGAATGATAGCTCACTATACAAATCCTGCCGCCCCCGGAAATGGCCTGGATAGCTTCCTTAAGGGTTGTTTCTAAATTTTCCAGCTCTTTATTAATATAAATTCTAATCCCCTGGAATATCCGGGTGGCTGGATTAATCTTCCCCTTGGCGGAGAAAGCCTTTGCCCTTCGAGCTATCCATACCAATTCCCGAGTGGTCTCAATAGGTTTTTCTTTTCGTTTTTCTATAATTATTCCGGCTATACGCTCAGCCTTTCTCTCTTCTCCAAAATTACGGAATATCCACGCAAGCTTTTCGCTGTTTCCCTTATTGATAACGTCCCTCGCATTTTCTCCGCTACGCGTGTCATACCTCATGTCCAGAGGTCCGTCACGCCGGAAACTAAATCCCCGCTCCGCATCTTCGACCTGCTCACTGGAAAGCCCGAGATCTATAAGCAGGCCGTCTACGGATTTTATATTTTCTTTTTCTAATACCTGCGCCAGGGTTTTATAATTTTCCCTGTAAAGTTTAAAATTTTTTGCAAAAGAGCTAAGTCTTTCTCTTGCCCTTTTCAGGGCATCTCCATCCACATCCAGCCCTATGAGATAGCCCCCGGGCAAAATCCTCTTTAAAATCTCAAGACTATGTCCTGCGCTGCCTATGGTCCCATCTACGATAATCTTACCCGGCCGGCATTGTAATAACCCGACTATCTCTTTGACAAGAACAGGTTGATGAACGATACCCTCCCCCGCTATGACGAATAAATAGGATTGAAGCTCCTGAGGGCTAATTCATCGTTGGGATATGTCTCAAAAATATTGTATGTCCCGCAACGTTGAAAAATACGTTTTGCTTTTGATGTTATGCCTACCAGCTTCAAATCTCCATTAAACTCTTTAAAACGCAGTAAATTTTCTACGAGTATACCCAGGCCTGCATAGTCAACCTTTTTTAGCCTATCAAAATGAAGGACAATTTTAAAACGATGTCTGTCCAGAAGACGATTCAATTCGTTCTTAACCTGAACCATTTCTGCCGGCTCTATATTTCCGTCTACAGTTAAAATAGAAACACCATTATGTTTTCTAGAGCTGACCATGATGCACTCCTTTCTCTATTTAAATTCCGGTATCAACCAACTTTTCGGCGATATCTTCGTAAGAATCTTCTGTCTCTTTAGAATAGGCGCTCCACCTATCTTTACTCCATATCTCCATTTTATTTGAAACACCAATAACAATGACATCCCGTTTTATATCAGCAAATTGTCTTAAATTCTGGGGAATGAATATTCTACCCTGGCGGTCCAGGATACACTCACATGCGCCTGAAAGAAGCTGTCTGCTAAAGGCCCTTGCGTCACGCTTGGTCATAGAAAGGGCCTTGACTTTCTGCTCAAGTAAGCGCCATTCATCTAAAGGATATAGCAATAAACACCCATCTAACCCCTTGGTCATGATACACTTTTCTACAAATGTTTCTTTGAGCGCATCACGCAGTTTAGAAGGGAGTATTATCCTTCCCTTTTTATCTAATGAATGTGCATATTCGCCGTAGAACATATCTTAGAATCCTCCACTTTCCTCCACTCTCCACCACATTCCACAAATATACACTACAAAACACCATTTGTCAAGGGTTAGGACGATTTTTTTTAAGGATTTTTTTAAGGTAAAATTAGCACAAATAATGGGGAAATTTGGCAGTCAGTAGAGCATATATAGAATGGGATGCTATTTTCGTAGCCGTGCGGAAACTATTACAATAAGTGGCAGGCGAGAGTGTGACCTGGACTGATTTCTTTTAAAGATGGCTCCTGTTGGGAACAGATATCCATCGCATGAGGGCAGCGGTTCCTGAAGCGGCATCCCGAAGGAAGATTAATCGCCATGGTAACCTCACCTTTCAGCAAAGGCCTTTTTCTTTTCTTCCCGGGATCAGAAACAGGCATTGCCTCAAGCAGGGCCTGAGTATAGGGATGTTTTGGGCTGCTGAATAACTCAATATTTTGGGCCTTTTCCACAATACGCCCCAGATACATCACTGCTATATCATCGCTTACACATCTTACCATATTCAAATCATGCGTAATAAAAAGATAAGAAAGACTCAATCTCTCCTGCAGCTCATACAGGAGATTGATAATTTGCGCCTGCACAGAAACATCTAAGGAAGAAACCGGTTCATCCAGAACCAGGAATGACGGGTCCAGGCTGATTGCCCTGGCAATGCCAATCCTCTGCCGCTGCCCCCCGCTGAATTCATGGGGATAGCGATTTATGGCATCGCGGGGTAACCTGACAATCTCTAAAAGCTCTTTTATCTTTTCGCTAATTTCTTTTTTGTTCAAGACATTAAATATCCGTAAACCCTCCTCTACTATGCGGCCCACAGTAAAGCGTGGATCCAGAGAGCTGTAAGGGTCCTGAAAAACTATCTGCATATCCTGCCGTAATCTGCGCATCTGTCGAGGAGGAATACGGGTAATATCCTTTCCCTTAAAAAATATTTTGCCGCTGTCGGGCTCGAGTAAACGCAAAATTGACCTGGACAGAGTGGTCTTTCCGCAGCCCGACTCCCCTACTAATCCCAGGGTCTTTCCTTTCTCTATATCAAGGCTTACCCCATCGACAGCTTTTATCCATCCCGCAATCCTGTATAAAAAACCTCTTTTTACAGGATAATATTTCTTGAGCGAATTTATTTTTAATAAAATATCTTTCACCCTGCCTCCCAGCAGCTCACTTTATGAGCTTCCTCTATTTCTAAAAAAGAAGGTAATTCGCTTTTGCACCTGGTCGTGGCTTTTGCGCAGCGGGGATGAAATGGACATCCGCGAGGCTTATTCTCCGGGGAAGGCACAACTCCGGGGATAGCCGGAAGTCTCTTCCGCGGCTCACCGACTGCAGGTATGGATTTCAAAAGTCCCCGGGTATATGGGTGCAAGGGGCGGCTAAAAATTGTTACTACGTCGGCCTTCTCCACAATCCTGCCCGCATACATAATGCACACCCTGTCCGCTACCTCCGCGACAATTCCCAAGTCATGGGTAATAAGTAAAATAGACATCTCTGTAGTTTTTTTAAGACGGGAAAAGAGCTCTAAGATCTGGGCTTGAATAGTAACATCCAGGGCTGTAGTAGGTTCATCAGCAATTAAAAGCGAAGGGTTGCAGGCCAGGGCTTGAGCAATCATTGCCCGCTGTCTTAATCCTCCGCTTAAATTGTGTGGATAATCACTATACCTTTCATCAGGTGAAGGCATTTCTACTTTCTTTAGAAGCTCAATAACCTGCTCTTTACTCTTTCGCCTGGGCGAAGCCATCCTGCCTGTGCCCTTTAGGGTGTGGGTAGGCAATGGAATATGATGGGTAAGGAGGGCTTCTCTAATCTGATAACCAATAGTATAAAGAGGATTCAATGCGGTCATCGGTTCCTGAAATATCATGCCTATACGCCGGCCTCTAATAAAACGCATTTGCGCTTCGGATAAATCTAAAAGATTTCTTTCCCGGAAGATTATCTCGCCCTTAACAATCTCACCGGGAGGAGCAGGCACAAGGCGCATAACGGATAAAGCAGTAACGGTTTTTCCGCACCCTGATTCACCTACAAGGGCAAGGGTCTCACCCTTCCGTATATCGAAAGAAGCGCCTTCCACAGCGCGAGAAATTCCTGTGTCTATGTGGAAGCAGGTATGTAAATTTCTTACTTCTAAAAGATTCAAAGTTTTCTCCCGATCTTATCTTTTGGATCAAAGGCATCCCTTAAACCGTCACCCAGGAAATTAAAGGTCATTACAGTAACAAAAATAAAAATACCCGGGATAAGAATCCAGGGATGGAACTTTATCTGGGCTACAGCCATGGCCTCCGTCAATAGATTACCCCAGCTGGCATCAGGATCCTGGATACCCAATCCCAGAAGGCTGAGCGCAGACTCTCCCAGTATATA
>DAOWKF010000006.1 GCA_030640045.1 Candidatus Omnitrophota bacterium
AATTTATTACGAGAAATGCAATGATGTGGTTTGTGAAATACTGTGGTAGTCTTTTGAGAAAGGATTAAAAACGGTTGGTGAGTCCTGCGCTCAGGCCTACTTCATCAATAAAACGGGCTTCTACGCTTAAGATTCCTGTTCCGCTGATAATATTTTCCCAATCAAAGGGGAAATCAAATCCCGCTGTAAGCCCTACTTTATTTTTATTTTTTCCCGAAAGATTATAATCAACGCTATTAACAGTAAACTTATTCCTTATTTCCCGATGTGCGAAAGTAACACCTATATAAGGGAAAAATGGACCTAGTTTCAATTGAGAAAGTAAAGATGTCTGAATATTGTGCTCTCTATAAGAAGCTGAACGAATATCTCCTGTGTAAATATTTTCAACAATCCTGACCTCCTTAATGTCCGGGAAAGTACCATAGTACTGGCCATCTAAAATGAGCTTGAAGCCGCATGGCTCATATTCATATAGCCTGAGCATGAACCCGCCCCCAAAGGCAAGTCCCCATTCCATCTCGTCTTCGATATTCGCTATTGTATCTTTATGCTCAAGATGAGATGTGCCAAGCCGCACATAAAAATCCAGGAAATCATTTACATTTACTGTGCCTTTCAAAAAGAACCATTCTCCCTTTTCAGTCTGATTATTATCAGACTTATCCGGAGATATATCGCTTTCAAAAACAAAATTTGTCTCCAGGCTTAACTGCCCTTGATTATGCTCTGCCTCTTCTCTCATTACCCCTACAGGATTACCACTCATGATAGCCCAGGATGGAGCTGCGATAATTAAAAACACCCCAACTGCTAAAGTTTTTAAAAGTCTATTCATTGAATTTCTTTTTTATATCTTACCGTTTAGAGAACTGGAAACGTGCCCGGGCTGAACGAAGACCGTATTTCTTCCTCTCTTTTTTTCTGGCATCCCGCGTGAGGAACCCCTTTTGCTTGAGGATACTTTTAAAACTGTCATCGCTCGTCAAAAGTGCCCGGCTTATACCCAACCGCACTGCCTCAGCCTGGCTGGAAATCCCCCCGCCGAAAACCTGCGCACGAACATTAAATTTACCATCGGTCTTGGTCAAGACAAGAGGAGCCTTAAAGACCGTAATCAGATTCTGGCGCTGAAAATAGTCCATAGGCTTGCGGCCATTCACCTGTATCTCGCCATTGCCGGGAAAAAGATAGACCTTGGCAATTGAGGTCTTTCTCTTCCCGGTACCGTAAAATTTTGTTTTTTCTATAGACATTAAACTTTAAACTCCATGGGAACAGGCTGTTGGGCTGCGTGAGAATGTTCGGGCCCGGCAAAGACCTTTAATTTTTTTATCATCTCTCTGGCAAGACGGTTTTTAGGAAGCATCCCTTTAACGGCCTGATGAATGACTTCCTCAGGCCGTCTATCCAGCATCTCTTCCAGCGTCCTTTTCTTTAATCCGCCATGATAACCGGAATAACTATAATACATTTTCTTTTTAAGCTTGTCCCCGGTAACAGATATTTTTTTAGCGTTTACAACGACCACATAATCACCGGTATCAACATACGGAGTAAAGGTGCTTTTATTTTTTCCTCTCAGGACATTGGCTATTATTACAGCCAATTTACCCGAGACCTTTCCCTCGGCATCGATGAGATACCATTTGCGCTCTTTCTCTACATCTTCTTTTTTAGCCAAAAATGTCTTCTGCATGGTAAAGATAATTATATGCCACACATATTTCTATGTCAAGCAGAATCGGCCTCCATATTCTACCTCCACCTTTGCTGAGATCCCGCCCCGCTGGTGCCAGAGGGTAACAATCTTAACCCAACGCGGCCTTACTGTTTTAACAAAATTCTCCATAATTTTATTTGTAGCATGTTCCTGAAAGACAGGAAGATTGCGGTACGCATTTAGATAAAGTTTCAGGGATTTTTCTTCAACTAAGTATCTCCCTGGTTTATATTGGATGATGATTTCAGCAAAATCAGGAAGACCTGTCTTGGGGCATACTGAGATAAATTCATTTGTTTTTAATTCTACGAAATAATCCTTATCTTTGTACTTATTTTCAATAGTCCGAAGGCCAGGGCTAATTACAAGACTACGGATAGAGCCCTGCCTACCCTTATACCCCCCTAAATCGAAGGATATTTTTTTATTCCTTATCCTTTTTGAATTTTTCAATTTGTCTTTCTTTATTACCTCCGTAAAAAAATGGTGAGGGCGGAAGGAATCGAACCTTCGTTGGCGGCTTAAAAGGCCGCTGCTCTACCCCTGAGCTACGCCCCCAAAAGATTTTCTTCTACTATTATAGTCTCGGAACGCTTAGGCCCAATTGAAATAATGCTGATATCTATTCCGATAAGCTTACTTATCCTGTCGAGGTATTCTTTTGCCTTTTGTGGTAGATCTTGAAACCTAACAATACCCCGGGTACTCGTGTTCCAGCCATCCACCTCTTCATAAATAGGTCTGGCCTCTTCTATTTCTTTCAAAAGACTGGGAAATGTTGTGAGGCGTTTGCCTTTATATTCATAGGCAACAGCTATCTTTATCTTATCCAGCTCATCCAGGACATCTAATTTTGTAATGGCCAGTCTATCCAGTCCATTAACAATGCTTGCATAACGCACCGCTACAGCGTCAAACCACCCGCACCGTCTGGGTCTTAAGGTTGTTGCGCCGTATTCTTTGCCTTTTATCCTCATCTTTTCCTCAAATTGAGGTTCGAATTGCGTCGGTAGAGGACCTTCTCCTACGCGGGTAGTATAGGCCTTGGCTACTCCAAGGACTTTATCAATCTTAGTAGGGCCAACACCTGCGCCTATACACACCCCTCCGGCAACAGGGCTTGAGGAGGTAACATAGGGATATGTCCCGAAATCTATATCCAGAAAAGTCCCCTGAGCCCCTTCGAAAAGGACCTTCTGTTTTTTAGAAATAGCTTCATTTATCATAAGAGAGGTATCGGCGATATAAGGACGGAATTTTTCCGCATAGGGGAGATATTCCTTCTCTATATCTTCCGCGCGAACCTTTGTCTTGCCATAGAAACTCTCCAGGAGATGATTTTTTTCTTTAAGATTTATCTCTAATTTTTTTCTAAAGGTATCTCTATCCATAAGATCGCTCAACCTTATGCCTATTCTTGAAATCTTATCTATGTAGGTTGTCCCGATGCCGCGGCCGGTGGTGCCGATCTTCATGCTCCCTCTTGCCTCATCTTTAATTTTATCCAGGAGTTTATGATAGGATAAAATAACATGTGCCCTGTCACTTATGAAAAGCCTCTTCTCACATTCTATCCCCCCTTTCCTTAGAGATTCTATCTCCTCGAAAAGAGAAATAGGGTCTATGACCACCCCGTTACCTATTATACATTTTTTATCCGGATGAAGGATGCCGGAAGGGATGAGGTGAAAGATAAATTGTTTATCTCCGACTATGACTGTGTGACCGGCATTAGCCCCTCCCTGATACCGGCATACCATATCACACTGTGAAGCCAGGAGGTCTATAACCTTTCCTTTGCCCTCGTCTCCCCACTGCGTTCCGACTACTGTTAATGTAGACATTTGAATTTCCTGATATAAGAGATAAGCCCGCCTTCCTTTAATATATCCTGCATAACCCCTGGCAGAGGTTTAATCTCTAACCTCGTGCCCCTGGTCTCATTGCGAACTATCCCCTTGTCTAAATCAAGACTTAACTTGTCTCCTTCTTTAATCTTCCTTGTATCGCATTCAAAAACAGGCAGTCCGTTGTTTATAGCATTACGAAAAAATATCCTGGCAAAAGACGACGCCAGGATGCAGCTTATTCCTGAAATCTTTAATACCAGAGCTGCATGCTCGCGGCTGGAACCAAGACCGAAATTTCTACCTGCTACAATGAAATGCCCATGCTTTATTTTTTTAGAAAGAGCGGGGTCCAAATCCTCAAAGATATGTTTAGAAAGTTCCTTAATGTCATTTCGCAGATGAAAAAGTCTGCCCGGACAGATTAGATCCGTGCTTATGCTGTCCCCTACTTTAATGGCCTTTCCTTTTAGCTGCATTATAAATACTCCCTCGGATCAGTAATCTCTCCTGTTAAGGCTGACGCAGCGCAAGTAGCAGGAGAGGCGAGATAGATAAAGGCATTGGGGTTTCCCATTCTTCCTGTAAAATTACGATTCTGAGTAGAGAGACACACTTCTTCATCTCCCAGGATTCCTCCGTGGACACCCACGCATGGCCCGCAGCCCGGTGGTAATAAAACTATCCCGGCCTCAAGCAGAATAGATATAATCCCCTTTTCCTCTGCCTCTAAAAGAATCTCGCGGGATGCCGGCGCTACCAGAACCCTTACGCCCTTCCTGCACCTGCGGCCTTTTAAAATTTTAGCCGCAACCTCTAAATCTTCAAGTCTTCCGTTTGTGCAGGTGCCTATGAAAATCTGGTCTAATTTTTTCCCCCTGACATCCGATACAGTCCTGACATTGTCAACTGTATGAGGCAGGGCTACAAGCGGGATAAGTCTGGAAACATTTTCCATAAGTATTATCTCGAAATGCGCATGATTATCAGAAGTAAGAGACTTAAAATCCTTTCCCCTCCCCTGTCTTTTTAGATATTTACGGGTTACTGAATCCGCTGAAAATATCCCGGCTTTCGCTCCTACTTCAACTGCCATGTTGGCTATGGTAAGCCTTCCGGACATACTCATTTTCCTGATAGTCTCTCCATGGAATTCCAGGGTCTTATACGTAGCACCTTCTGCCCCAATGCGTCTTGCGAGGTTAAGGATAAGGTCCTTCGGGTAAACCCCCTTAGGGAATTCTCCGGATACATCCACCCTTATAGTCTCCGGGACCTTAAGCCACGTCTCTCCGGTTGCCATGGCGCAGGCCAGGTCTGTTGACCCCATACCGGTGCCGAAAGCAGTAAGTGCGCCGGCAGTGCACGAATGTGAATCAGCGCCAATGATAATCTGTCCGGGCCCGGCATATCTTTCAGCTACTATCTCATGGATAATACCTTCACCTACATCATAGAGAATTGCCCCTGTCTTTTTACAGAAATTGCGTATTATCGCATGGGAGTTTGAAAGCTCCTGTCTGGGACTCGGGCTGGCGTGGTCGATAAAGAAAATAGTCCTCTCGGGCTTAAAAAGTTTTTTTGCACCTATCTCTTCAAATTTCCTTATTCCCAGAGGTCCGGTACCGTCCTGAAGCACAAAAAGATCCACGCCGGCAATAGCAATGCTGCCGGGAGAAACCTCCTCCCGGCTATGCGCGCTTATTATCTTCTCGGTTATCGTTCTATTCACGGTTTAACTGTCATTATCTTTCTGGCGAATTCAGGATACTTAGCAATGAATTTAAGCTCGTCATTAGTAAGGGGCTTCTGGGTATGGACATTTGCATATCGGACAAGCTCTAGAATCTTAGCTGCCTCTTTATCATTTTTAAATGGCACCTCAAGTCTTTCATAGATATTTCTAAAACCCTTAATCCCGCTATATTCTCCGGCAATAATCTGGCGGCCTGTCTCAACAAACTCCGGCTCACCCCTTCCCAATTCTTCATAATCATAGAGTTCATAATTGCGCCTGTCTTTTAATGCGCCGTCAGCGTGTATCCCTGACGCATGGGAAAAGGCATTTGCCCCTACCCCCGGCTGATTTATAGCCAGCGGCACACCAAATGCATACGCGCCAAAATTGGCGAGATTCCAGGCCCTGGACAGGTCTATCTTTTTATCCAGGGTATATCTATTGCCGAACCCGCTGGATTTTCGTAACGCCAGAATCACAGAGGTGAGGTCAGCATTTCCAGCGCGCTCACCAAGGCCATTAACAGTGGTATTGATATAGGCATCCACCCCTCCGTCTATAGCCCCTTTAGCGCCCATAACAGAGGTAGCTACCCCCATGCCGAGGTCATTGTGGCAGTGAAGCTCTATGGGCAGTTTTATTTCTTCTGCCAGAAGCTTTACCCTCTCATATATTGTCAGGGGGTCATCATAACCCAGGGTATCGCAATAGCGGATGCGATCAGCCCCTGCCTTTTTTGCAGCCAGGCCAAACTTTATCAAAAAATCCATATGAGTCCTGGAGGCATCCTCGGCATTTACTCCAAGGATCTTTATCCCCTTCTGCCGGGCCAGTTTTACTGCCTCAACCATAGCCTTGATAACGCCGTCCCCTGACATCTTCCCGCGAAACTTCCCCTTAATCATCTGGTCTGAGGTAGAGATCGAGACATTGAGATTTCTAACTTTAGTTAAACGAAGCGCCTCTTTCACATCCGCAGGAATTGCCCTTATCCAGCCGGAGAGAATAATATTATTTTTAAACACGCGCTTTTTTACCATCTCCAGATTCGCGTTTATGTAATTGGTTTCGTGTTTTGTTACCGGAAAACCAAATTCACTTTGATGCACCCCCATCTCGTCGAGATAGAGGTTAATCATGGTCTTCTCTAACTTTGCGAGCCCCAGCCTCGCAGTCTGCACCCCGTCCCTGTTAGTTACGTCTAAAATATAAATTTTTTTCTGCATGTATTTCCTTTACCTCCTAACTATCAATTCAAGATACCACAAGTTCTAAATAAATTCAAGCAGTTTTTGAAAAAGGTGGTTTTTGCTATCGAATATGATATGATCTCATTGAAATAGGTGGAAGGTATGGATTTATCAAGCGTGCCGTAAAATCCCTTGATTTATCTATGAAAAATTAACATATGAAAAATTAATGCTTGACAAATGATATTATTGTGATATCATATTGCTGTGGCGCGAAAAATACGACAACTTATTGTAGATTTAGAAAGAGTTGAATTTGTCAACATAGGCTGCAAATGTAGCCATAGGAACTTCTTGCATCCGAAGTGTCCTTACCTTGTTCGCTTGTCCGGGAACCCAGGAGCAGATGCATTGCCCTATCAGGAAAAGGCTGTAAAACGGGCATTAAAGGAGGTCTCGCAATGAGCAAAAAGACACATGACGATTATCTAAAAATTGTGGAGTGGTCGGAAGAGGACCAGTGCTATGTTGGTACCGCACCAAGCTTGATGTTAGGTGGTGTACACGGAAAGAGTCAGAAACATGTTTTCGATGAGCTATGTGAGGCAGTAAAAGAAGCGATACAAATACTCCGGGAAGAAGGTAGACCACTTCCGGCAGCAACGCTCGATCGAAAGTATTCCGGAAAGATAGCCTTAAGAATCTCTCCCCAATTACATAAAATCCTTGCTGTGAAAGCATCCCAAGCTGGTGAGAGTATTAATAAGCTAATAAAACATGAATTAGAAGAAATCATATAGAACCCCCCTGGATCCGTGCGTTTTGCGACGTTTCAGGCTTCTTTCCTAAAAAAAATATTGCGTAAAACTCTTAACGTCACTTTTTTTACAAGGATAGGGGCAGCTGTATTAGTTATGTGGCTATTCCCCACTCAATTCGGCCTAAAAGATGCACAATCTCCTGAATACCTAAAGGCCCTTGGGGGCTATATTACCTCTAAAGGGGTTTTGTCCCCCAATGACTCATTAGGGGTGTTTAGCCATTGTTTTTCCATACCTTCTTTGATTACACCTTCCACCTTATCTAAGAGGTTGTGTATCGTCTTGTACGTCAGGTATTCCGGTATAAAAGCGCATTCCGTTTAAAACCCAGCCTTGAGATGCGCATATTTTTTCAGATAATAATTTAATATCGTAATTTGGATAGTTATATCCAAAAGCATCCTTAGCAGCATAGTAACCACACCTAACTAGATGTGGTACAGAAGGGGTTGAGAGCTAGGGCAGAAAACGAGAAGCGGAAATTCTATAGGCATTTTCTTTTTGAAGCATACAGACGTTATTCTCCTGACATAATTGAACGAGAGGAATATTCCCAATGGCTTCTTGAGTCTCGAAATGTTGTTTTGAAATATAGCAGTCAGAATATTTGACTTCAATTAAAAGCCAGGGTTTTTCGTTCTGCGTAATAAGAAAGTCTGTCTCTTGTTTTTGTTTATTCCTTATATAAAAAAGACTATATTTTTCTCCGCTAGAATCCATCCATAAGCTCAATAACGTTTTTAATTCCACGGCAACATAATTCTCAAATCTTTTACCTGGATCCCTGGCGCGAGTCCAATCATACAGGTAACATTTCGGAGCCTTTAATAACGAACGTTTTATGTTTTTAGAATATGGATATATTCGAAAGGAAAGATAGAAATCTTCCAATCTTTTCAAATAACTCTTTATGGTTGGAGAGCTCAATTCTAGATGTGATGCGAGAGATGATACAGAAACAGGGCTACCAACCATCTCCGGAAGTAATTTATATAAGTCGTATAAATACTCCTTGTCAATAATTCTCGTCAGAGCACCGATATCTTCTTTTATTACTGTATCCAAATAGTCCTGAGCCCATTTGGCGTGAAATTTTTTTGATTGCCTTGTGAATGGTTCAGGAAAGCCACTGTATTCTAACAATAGGGACAATTCATCTTCGGCCTTAACTGCTGAGTCCATTTTTCGTTTAATAAATTCATCTGCTGTTTGCGGTAACGGTGAGCAAAGGAAGCGTTTATTAGTTAATTCCGAAAGGCATAACGGAAAAAGGTGAAAGGTAAAATATCGCCCTGAAAGACTATCCCCTGCCCGCCTTGATATATCGAATTTTGCTGATCCAGTAATGATAAAATGGTATCTTTCAAAAGAAGCATCATATATCCCTTTTACGATATTTTTCCATTTGGGCATCTTATGAATTTCATCGAAACAAATCCATAGCTTACGAGAAGAGGGAAGCATATCGCCTGTAAAAAATAATTCGTTTTTTTTATATCGATTTCTTACTGACCGCAAGTCCCAAAGATAATAAAGGTCTTCGTTTTTTTCTTGTTTCAATTTTGCTTTAGCGAGAGTGGTCTTTCCTGACTGCCGCGGCCCTGTAATAAACCTCATCTGCCTGCCCCATTCTTTAGAAAATGCTATTGTGTATAGAGCTCTGTTTATCATATACCAAGTATATACTATATATTTAAAAAAGTCAAACTATTTTATGTATTTATTTAAAATAGTTAAAATGAGAAACATGGACATCTATGACATCTTCTTAGCTGGCTGGCCTTAATGGACAAAAAACTAACTCCACAACGCTATGAGGTACAACTACTTGTAAAGCTCTACAAAAAGCGTAAAAGAGGCTTTCAGCTCTCTTTAGGCACCCCATTTTCCTCAGACTCATAACTATTAATCGCCTTATTACTCTCACCGGCGGTGAGAGTACTGAATTGTGACTATATCCTTAATGTAAGTGAACGCTTTCTTTCTTCTCGCCTTTTTGCAACTTTCCTAATGAGAGCAGGATCAAATTTAAACGGCTCTTTTACATCGGTAAATTCAGTCGGATAATCAAGTGGGCTATGTGTATCCCAAAAACGAGCCTCATCTTCTTCAGATTTAAATTTAGGTATCTTCTTCATGATGTTATCTCACCCCTTTTCTCTTTCTATAATTGGGTCTTCTCATCTCTATACCTGGTGATAATGCATGGCATACTGATCCACAAGCTTCCGTATCATCTTCTGATATTTTGTATGATGCTCTTTTGCCTGGCGTTTAAAGAAATCTACACTTGATTTGCTTAAAGATATCGTAACCTTGACTGTTTCT
>DAOWKF010000029.1 GCA_030640045.1 Candidatus Omnitrophota bacterium
ATTGGTAAGGATGTGGTTATCAAGAAGGGCGCGAAGATCTGTCCCAATGTAGTTATTGAAGGCTGGACAACTATCGGAGAGCACTGTCAGATATATACCGGCGCGGTTATCGGCAGTCCCACCCAGGACCTCAAGAATGAAGGTAAGCGAAGCTATGTAGAGATAGGCCCGGGAAACATTATCAGGGAATATGTAACTATAAACCGCGCAACAAAAGCTGAGGCTGTTACCCGTATCGGTAAGGGTAATTTCCTTATGACAAATGTCCATATTGCTCATGACTGTATCCTCGGAGATGGAATTGTCATGGCTAATCTTACTACCCTCGCAGGCCATGTTGTTGTAGAAGATAGAGTTGTTATAGAGGGGCTCACTGCTGTGCAGCAATTTATCCGCATTGGCCGTCATGCATTTATAGGCGGATACTCTAAAGTGATGAAAGATATCTCTCCGTATCTTAAGGTTGCCGGCCAGCCAACTGAGGTCTACGGGATAAATACAATAGGCCTTGAGCGAAATGGATTCAGCGAGGAAAGAATAAAAGATATTGAAAAGACCTATCGGATTCTATTCCGTTCAAAGCTTAATGTCACTCAGGCGCTTAAACGTTTAGAAAAAATAGAGATGACACCGGATACAGGGCATATGGTAGAATTTGTTAAAAATTCTACTAATGGGATATGCCGGTGACGAAAAAAATAGGCTTGGTTGCAGGTCGCGGACAATTCCCTCATCTTTTTGCAAGAGAGGCAATGTCCCGCGGATATGAGGTTATAATTATCGGTATAAAGAGATATACTGATGACTTATTGGCCAAAGCGACAAATCATTTTTACTGGATAAAGCTTGGAGAACTAACGCGCCTTATTGATATATTTAAAAAGGAAGGTGTCAAAGAGGCAGTCTTAGCAGGGCAGATTCCCCAGAAGGTGGTGCTCAAAGACCTCGCCCTTGACCGAATAGCATTTAAACTCTATAGACAATTAAAAGATAAACAGCCTCAAGCTTTACTCGGTGCGATAGTAAGAGAGGTGGAAAGGCATGGGATTAAATTCCTTGATTCTGCTGCCTTTTTGTCGTCTTTTTTACCGGAGCAAGGTGTCCTTTCCGGTCGCGGCCTCACTACAGATGAAAAGGCTGACATTGAGTTTGGCGCGCGTATTGCCAAAGAGATTGCCATGCTTGACATCGGACAGACTGTTGTAGTAAAGGACAAGGCTGTGTTGGCTATCGAAGCAATAGAAGGCACTGATGAAGCAATCAGGCGCGCGGGGAGATTTTCTCAAAAAGGACTTGTAGTAGTAAAAGTAGCCAGGCCCAATCAGGATATGCGTTTTGACATACCGGTTGTGGGGCTTAATACAGTTAAGGTCATGAAAGAGGCAGGTGGATCCGCCCTTGCCATAGAAGCCAAAAAGACCCTCCTCTTCGATAAAGAAGAATTTCTAAGTCTTGCCAACACATCCTCTATCGCTGTCGTAGCTATTTAACGTACAAGCTTTTAGTCTTTTTCCCTTACCCAATTAGACTGGATATGATATAATTACTTGATTGTATAGAAATTTAATGAATAATCTAAAAAAGATAAAAGTAGGGGTAGTAGGTGTAGGGCATCTGGGTAAGTTCCATGCCCGTATATATAAGGAAATGCCCGAGGTAGAGCTGGTAGGGGTAGCAGATATTGTCCAAAAGAGGGCTAAGAAGATTGCAAGGGCTCTTGATACTGAAGGTTATCAAGACTATCGGATGCTTTTAGATAATGTAGATGCGGTTAGTGTAGTTGTTCCTACGGACAGTCATTTTAAAGTGGCTCGCGATTTTTTGGAAAAGAATATCCATGCGCTGGTAGAAAAACCGGTTACAATGACCGTTAAGGAGGCAGAAGACCTGCTTGAGCTTTCTAAGAAAAGAGGTCTTATCTTACAGGTCGGTCATGTTGAAAGATTTAATGCCGCGATTATCGCCTTGGAGAAACTTGTGGGCACGCCGCGTTTCATCGAAGTGCATCGTCTTAGTTTTTATCAACCCCGTGGTATTGAGGTAGGCGTAGTCCTTGACCTTATGATCCATGACCTCGATATAATCCTCCAGCTTGTCCCTGCTTCTGTTACTAAGATTGACGCCGTGGGTATAAATATCCTTACCCCATTTGAGGATATTGCTAATGTCAGGCTCGCCTTTTCTAACGGGAGTGTTGCTAATATTACTGCAAGCAGGGTCAGTGACGAAAAGATGCGAAAAATTCGTATCTTTCAGGATGACGCCTATATCTCCCTGGACTATGTAGGACAGAAATTTTCAGTCTATCGCAAAAAGGCAAATAAAATTACCAAGGAAGAAGTAGTCTTGGAAAAGACAGAGTCCCTTAAAGAAGAACTAAAAGATTTTGTGCGGTGCGTGCGGGACGGCAGAAGGCCGCGTGTCCATGGTGAAGAAGCCAAAGAGGTCCTGGAACTCGCCCTTGAAATAACGCATAAAATTCAAGGTCTGAAGAAATGATAAAGAATTTGGACAAGCACATTATGATTGTTGCAGGGGAGGCTTCCGGAGACAGGCATGGCGCGAATCTTATAAACAGTCTCAAGACCAAAGACCCGAATATCCGCTTTACAGGCCTGGGCGGGCCTCTTATGCATATGGTAGGGCAGGAGCAGCTCTACGATATTAAGGACCTGGCTGTTATGGGATTAACCGAGGTATTAAAAAAAATATTTTTTTTTCGAAAAGTTTTTAATGAAACCCTGACATTTCTTAAGAAGGAGAGGCCTGACGCCTTGGTTCTTATAGATTATCCCGGGTTTAATGTGCGATTTGCGGAAAAGGCGCATAAAGAAAACATAAAGGTTATCTATTACATAAGCCCCCAGGTCTGGGCATGGGGGAAGGATAGGGTGAAAAAGATTGGCCGGGTGATAGAAAAGATGCTTGTTGCTTTTTCTTTTGAAAAAGATATCTATGCGCGGGAAAAGATACCTGTTAGTTTTGTCGGGCACCCGCTTTTAGATGAATTGAAAGGCTGCTCAAAAGAAGATGCCCGTAGAGATTTTTCGTTGAATCCGGAAGATATAGTTATCAGTATCCTGCCTGGCAGCCGGCTCCAGGAGATAAAATTGATTTTACCTGTTATGCTAAAAACAGCAGCACATCTCAAAGAAAAATTTAAGGCTCATTTTCTTCTTCCTATTGCCTCTACAGTTAAACGAGAGGCAGTTGAAAAGGAGATACACCAGCATACTAAAAAATTCAATGCATGGGTGAAGATAGTTGAAGGTCAATCGGCTAAGGTAATAAGCGCTTCGGATCTCGTTATTACTGCTTCAGGCACAGCGACACTGGAGACCGCAATATTAAATAGGCCAATGGTCATTGTCTATAAGGTCCCGGTTCTTAGCTATTTAGTTTTAAAGCGGCTTATCAAGCTTCCCTGTATTGGTATGGTAAATATATTGCTTAAAGAGGAGGCATTTCCTGAATTTATTCAATATAATGCCCTGCCATATGATATATTTAAGACCTGCAGCCGCATTCTTGAAGACAGAAGCTATCGAGAGAAGATGATGGAAAATTTAAAAAAACTGCGCTCGCTTTTAGGCGAACAAGGGGCAGGCTTGAGGGCAGCTCAAGAAATTTGGGGAATAGCCTATGGCTGAGTTACGACGCAACCACATGTTAAATCTTATAAAGTTCATGAGGCCTTCGTGGAAGAGGTTTATATTAGCGCTTATCTGTATGGTTACGGCTACTACCCTCTGTGGATTACGCTTAGGTCTCGTCATTCCTTTGGTTGAAAAAATTTTAAGTGATAAGGACATTGCGACTCAAACAAAATCAATTGAGGGGCAGGGGCTGCCACTCCCGCCTAAAATAGAAAAATTGTGGAAAGATATTACTGATAAATTAATCCTTTTTCAGGAACAGCACTCAAAAGAAGAACTTTTAAAAATAATAGCTATAGCCTTCTTAGGAATCATTTTTTTCTACGGACTTTTCCATTATGGTCAGACCTATCTCATGGCATATATCGGGCAGAGGGGAGTAACAGAGTTAAGGTATCGCCTTTATACTCATTTTCAAGGGCTTTCTCTAGATTATTTTACACGGGAAAAGACCGGCCAGATAATTTCCCGCATTATAAATGATACCGGCCTCATCCAGAATGCCCTGAGCAAAGGGATGGGAGACCTCTTGCTCCAGAGCTTCTATGTTTTTCTTTATTTAATTATTATGTTTTCCCTGCATTGGAAGTTAGCTATCCTCTCTCTTATAATCCTTCCGCTTATAGCCATGCCGATCAATCGTCTTGGCAGACGCATCAGGCGTATTGCAACAAATTTGCAGAAAAAGACAGCCAATATCTACTCTATTATCCAGGAGACTATTTCAGGCATCCGGATTGTAAAGGCCTTCTCTATGGAAAAATACGAGGCCGAGAGATTTGGCCGTGAAAATGAGATGGTTTTTGGCGTGACAATGAAGTCACAGAAAAGGCTTGCTGCAATTTCTCCTCTGACTGAATTCTTCGGTTCTATAGGTTTTGTATTTGTCCTCTGGTATGGCGGGCGGGAGGTGATAAAAGGGAATATCCCTCTTTCGTATTTTTTCGCTTTTATTCTTGCCATGGCATCACTCTTGCAGCCCTTTAAACGTCTCAGCGCTGTCCATGCTATTTTTCAACAGGCCTTTTCCGCCTTGGACAGGGTTTCTGAGATATTCAGGATAGAAAGTATGGTTAAAGAAAGGCCGGATGCCGTTACCATAAGTGGTTTAAAAAAAGATATCCATTTTTCGGATGTCAGTTTTACATATCCGGGAGAAAAACAACCAACACTTCAGGATATAAATCTTGAAGTAAAAACCGGCGATATTGTAGCAATAGTCGGCCCCAGTGGTGTGGGCAAGACTACTCTGGTCAACCTTATCCCGCGTTTCTATGATGTGGTAGGAGGCATTATTAAAATCGATGGCATGGATATCCGTGATGTCCATATAAAATCGCTCAGGGATCAGATCGGTATTGTCACCCAGGAGGTCATACTATTTAACGATACAATTATCCATAACATTGCATACGGACGTAGAGATATAGACAAAGGAAAGGTTATAGAAGTAAGCAAGGCGGCTCACGCCCATGATTTTATTATGGCGCTCCCTCAGGGTTACGATACTATTGTCGGAGAGAGGGGGGTCAGGGTTTCCGGAGGAGAGAGACAGCGCTTAGCTATAGCAAGGGCGCTTTTAAAGGATCCCCCAATTCTTATTCTGGATGAAGCTACCTCTGCCCTTGATTCTATTTCAGAAAAATTAGTCCAGGAGGCGCTCTATAATTTAATGAAAAACAGGACCGCCTTTGTCATTGCGCACCGCTTATCTACAATCCGTCATGCCAGCAAGATTGTGGTTTTGAAAGACGGCAGGATTGTTGAGATGGGAATTCATCAGCAGCTTCTCTTAAAAGGCGGGCTCTACAAGCATTACTACGAAATGCAGTTTAAACAATAATGCTGCTTCAGCTCGTTAAGGTACTCGGTAAAATTTATTTAATGCTCCTTGGCTATACCAGCCGGGTAAAAGTTGTCAATAAAGAATATGTCCTCCCCTTCTGGAATAATGGTCAGAATGTAATCTATGCCCTATGGCATAGCCGTGTCCTTCTTCTAATAGCTCATGGTCGATATGGATTTAAGAGAACCAATTTCTCTATGATTGTGAGTCGCAGCCGTGACGGCGAATATATTGCCAAAGTTATCGAGAGCATAGGGCTCTTACCGGTACGCGGGTCAAGTTCAGGAGGTGGATTTAAGGCATTTTCTAAGTTGCTCACACTCGGCAAGAATGGGAAATATGATTTGGCTGTTACTCCGGACGGGCCTAGAGGTCCAAGGGAGGTAGTAAAACCAGGCATAATAGAACTCGCCCAGAAATTAGGGTTATCAATAGTTCCTGTGAGTTGCAGTAGTCGTTGGAGGAAAATATTTAGTAGTTGGGATAGATTTCTTTTGCCTTTTCCTTTTTCCAGGTCAGTTTTAATCTTTGGGAAACCCTTTAAGGTTAAACCCGATGCCGGTGATAGTGAAAAGAAAGACCTTGGGGGTTTTTTAGCTGATAGACTTAAAGATATAACCAGGCAGGCAGATGAGATGGTTAAAATTTAGGGAAGGGATTTATCTCCTTTATAACGCCGCCCTGACGGGCTTTTTTATTATAGGGAGCCCGTTCTTCTTAGCCAGGATTATCTCAGGTAAATATAGGGCCGGACTAAAAGAGAGATTTGGATTCCTGCCAGAGGATTTTTTGGATAAAAAGGCTAAAAGGATCTGGATTCATGCGGTGTCTGTAGGGGAGGTTGGAGCCGCCATACCTATCGCCGGAGCCATAAAAAAGATGGCGCCGGACATTGAGATGTTTTTTTCTACAACCACCTCAACAGGTCAGGGAGTAGCGAAAAAGATATGGGGTAAGAATGTATTTTACTATCCTCTTGACTTTTCCTGGATAGTCACCCGGACCCTTAAGTTTGTGCAGCCTGATGTCTTTGTTGCCATCGAGACGGAGATTTGGCCAAACCTTTTTCGCCAGGCCAGTCGAATGGGTATCCCGGTGCTTCTTTTAAACGCCCGAATTTCCAATCGATCTTTTCAGGGATATAAGAGAATTAGATTTTTTTTAGACATAGTCCTTGATAAGGTTGCTGCATTTGGCGTGCAGACAGAAGAAGACGGCGAACGATTTAAGCGATTGGGGGTGGGGAGAGAGAAGATATTCTTCACCGGCAACAGTAAATTCGACAGCGTAGGGATAGATAGCGCTAAAGGAAAATTGGATTATTTTGAGTCCCTCCTGGGCTTAAAAGAAAAAGAAATTATTGTTTTTGGCTCCACGCATCCGGGAGAAGAAGAAATAATCGTTGAAGTATGTAAGGGTATTTTAAAAGATTATCCGAATCTTCGTTTTATCCTTTGTCCCCGTCATCCTGAAAGGGCAGGTAGGGTGGAAGACCTTGTAAAGGCAGCTTCTTTTAAAGTTATCCGGCGGTCAAAGCTAAACGAAGATAGGAAGGCGGGAGATGAAGTCTTCATTATCCTTGATACAGTTGGAGAGCTTTCTACTATCTATGGCCTGGCTACCATTGTTTTTGTCGGAGGTTCTCTCATCCCTAAGGGCGGTCAGAATATTATTGAGCCGGCATTCTGGGGCAAACCCATCCTCTTTGGTCCCTATGTCCATAATTTCAGGGAGGTAGTGGGAATTTTTTTGAAAAAAGAGGGAGCATGTCAGATAAGAGACGGAAAAGACCTCAAAGAAAAATTAATTTTTTTCTTAACTCATAAAGAGAAAGCTCTCGAGATGGGCAGGCGCGCAAAAGACCTTGTCCTCCTTAACCAGGGCGCGTCCGGAAAAAGCGCAGAACTTATTTTAAATGTTATTGCGAGCGAAGCGAAGCAATCTAACTTATGACTATCATAGATAGACGAGGTAAAATAATTTTTCTCTGGGAAAAGGCCAGGCCTTTTTTAGGTTTCTGCTCCTGCCTTTTTGGCATAGGCGTAACCTTAAGAAAGTTTATGTATAGCTGCGGTTTTAAAAAAAAGGCCCAGCTTAAAGCAAAGGTCATCAGTGTCGGGAATATTACTCTTGGAGGGACAGGAAAGACACCCCTTGTAGAATATATAGCCAGGAAAGTTAAAGAGAACAATAAGAATGTAGTTATCTTAAGCCGCGGCTATAGGGGCGGGGATGAAGTAAAGCTTTTTTCAAAAAGGAATAAAGATATCCCTGTCCTTGTAGGGCCCAGGCGTGCGGAGACAGGAAAAGAGGCAGTGAGTAGATTAGGCGCTGAGGTTATTGTCCTGGATGACGGATTTCAGCACTGGGCGCTTCAGCGCGATGTGGATATAGTAACACTAAATACTTCGACGGCGCTCAGCACAGGTTCTACCTTGCCCGTCTGGGAAGATAGGCTCCTTCCTGCAGGGACACTTCGCGAAAAAATAGATAGTTTAAAACGCGCGAAGGTCTTTGTGCTTACCAGGGTTAGCCCTGAGCGCGTCGAACGGGTTAGCCCTGACTTAGAAATCAATTTGTGGTTAAAATTTCTGCAGGGCGTCAATCCCAACACGCCTGTATTCTTGACCTGGCACAGGCCTC
>DAOWKF010000013.1 GCA_030640045.1 Candidatus Omnitrophota bacterium
GCTCATCCCGCCGTCTACACTTATCCGGACTTCTTTTATATCCGCGCCTTTTTTACCATCATCTACTCTGCCGGTTATCTCAACTCTGTCATTGGCAAGGTCCCCGCGGGTTAAAAAAAGTTTATCATCCATATCCTCTGCATCCCTGCGGCAAATAGATAGATTTGCATCTTCCAATTCTTTCTCTCCTATCTGCTCTTCTTCCTCTTCTTCTTCTTCTTCTATCTTCTTTGGTTGAGCAGGAGGCCGGTTCTTTTTAACTTCGGTTTCCTCGCCTTCCTTTACCATTACTGCCTCCGGCATAACATTGCCTTGAGGATCTATGCCTTTGACATTAACCTTACCTTCAAACACGCTTACTTTGGTGCGAAGGTCAGGGCTTACTTCTGTCTTCCACCGGGTACCCCTGATCCCTGTTACAGCCGTAGGAGTGCGCACCTCAAATTCTGAATCTATTTTTAATTCCCCGATATCAGCCAATACCCCGCCTATTCCCATACGCAGTGAAGTATCCTCTCCTTTGGTTATGCGGTCCCGGGTCATACGGTCAAGGACTACCTCTGTATCTTCATCAATCTCAATAATATTCTCCTCTTCCTCATCAAAGGCAAGGGTTACGCTGGAAAGAGCCTCGGTGCGGATCTTATCCCCTTCTAAAAGGATCATCCCCTCTTTAGCCTCTTCCCAGATTTTGGTATCTTTTCTCATGGCTTCCACTAACCCTTCTACGGAAATAATGGTAACTTTTCGAGAAATATCTTCAGCAGATGCCCAAAATTCTAATGAAATCAAAAATAAAAATAATACGGTAATTAGTAATATGGCTCCTGTCTTTTTTATTATCATAATATCAACTCCACTCCTTAAAACCTTAGCTCTATTTTTGCTCCGTAAAGTTTCTCCAAATAATCAAGCGAGTCTTTTTCATGGTTATAATTTATATTTTTTGCGATTAAAGTAATCATCTTATCATAACTCCCGCCAATGCGGTAGGCGAGATTAAGCTCCTGAGATACCTTAACAGCGTCATTCAGATATTCGTACCTGTCCCTATCCATGATAGTATAGCGGTAGGTTGCATCAAAAATCTCAAAAAGTTTATAGTTGAATCCTAAAGAACTATTCTGAGTAATATCCTTACGGTTTACAACCACATTTTTTCCCTGCTCGTAAGAATAGCGCAGGTAGGGCGCAAGCTCCATTCCCAGAAAATTAAATATAACCTTAGCTCCAATGGATGTGGTATCTGTTATTTTATCGTTGCTATGGCTGATATAATCTTCTTCCTTGCGGTGCTTCTGCCCAAAAGTCATGCGGACGTTTTTGAAACGGTGCGAAATAAGCATATCTGTAATCTTATCCTTTTCATCAAGGGTGTTAGAGGTATCGTCACGGAAAAGCTCTTTATAAGAAAGATTGACGCGGAAATATTTCCAAGAAGAAAAAGGATTGAATGAAATAGTATTTTTTACCCTGTTGGTTATCTTGGTGTTATCTGACCGGCGCTTGACATTGTCATGGTATCTCTTAAACTCGCTTATCAGTTTTAGCCTGGGATTGACCCTGTATTCCCCTTTAAGGAAATATTCCTTATTATCCACCCTGGCAAAACCCGCTGAAGTCTTAAAACGGTCATCCACCCTCTCATAGCCTCCTGAAAGTCTTAAGCCTTTTAACTTATAACGTGACTTTATTTTAAAGGCTGTGCCTTCATCAGGAGGAAGATAATTATGCATGTCATGGTGGGTCTTACTTTTTGCATACTCGGTCTCTACTTTAAGGCCCGGAAGAAGTGTAAACTTTGTATCAAAGCTACAAACGAGGTTATTGATATCCGCTATCCCGTTACTAAATTCAGAATATCGCAGAGAACGTTTGCTATCCTCGGTATGTGCATAGTTAACCCCGGCCTCGAAACGCGGCAGAATAAATGTCTTTTTATCCGGACGCATGGTCTTCTCAATACGGAAACCGCGAACATACCGGGCATAACGGGTAAAGTTTTCTTCCTCCCAGATTCTTCCAAAAAGTTGGATCATCTGAAAATCCCTGGTTCTTAAAACTGCCCGGATTCCTGTAAGACTCTGGCTGAGCGAATAATCGGAAAAATCAGCATAAAAATCTCCTGCCCGGATTCCTAATATCTCCCCGATTACCTGGGCATATCCTTCCTCAATACTGAAATTCCTGCAATCTACAAGCGGGTCGTCTGTCGCCCGGGAATGGATATAACCTTCTGCTACTGTCTTCTGGTCAGGCTCTACGCGGAGACGAAGATTAAGATCTTCCACGTAATTAGTCCCCTTGGTAACAAAAGGGCCGGTTTCATTACCTTTGATCTCAATATTTTCAATATATGAAGAGAAGCTTCCGGACAGCTTTGCCCTTAATTTTCTCTCCTGAACCACAAATGCTATATACGGCCCCTCAATCCTTTCCTCCTGCAATCCTGTAATTCTCTCTTTTAATATAATAAATCCCTGGATATAAAACTTCCCTGCCTTATGCACCCTTATACGCCCTTCAATTATTTCTTCTGTTCCGGCAGGAATACTCATCTGGACAATAGAGGTCTCGCTTTTTAAGACAAGCTTTCTGCTTTCATCGAATAATTTGATAAGTAATACATAGTCCCCTGCTGTCCACATCTTACGGCTCGTGTTTTTAACCAAGGCCTTTACTGTCAATGTCTCCCCGGTAAATATGGGCTCCGGCCAGAGGTCCATACGTATAATCTCTCCCCATTCTGATTCATACTGGGGTTTCAAAACTTCCTGGCTATACGCAGGGATAGCTACTAAAATTATACTTAAAATTACTAACAATATTTTCATTTATTTTTATAATAAAGAATTGGAAACCAAGGGGTTTATCGTAAAAATTTCTCGGGGTAAATATCGCATTACGGATGAATTATTTAGAAGCTGGCTTTGCAAAAAATACAAATAATTTCTGACGTGATATATCGCCCAGGAAAAACTTTTATTCTCTTTTTTCTAACTTTGCACCATCATAGGGGCAATAAACACCGCTGGTGAATACCCTATTACATTTAGGGCATACCAGACCTTTAACCTGGGTCGCAGTGATGGTCTCGGATTCTATTTCCGGCGTTGGTGCGGTTGGCGCCACAGTCTTAGTAGTAGAACGGGGAGAGGATTGTCCTACAGCCTTTTGTCCTTTAAACTGTAATTCTGTCCCGCACTTAGGGCAGTATTGTTTATTAGAAGTAAAAGATCCTCCACACTGAGGGCAGAACTTCTGCGCAGCAGCATCTCCGATCAATCCACCTAAAATAGCCCCGGCTGCTCCACCAATAAGAGCTCCCTCAGCAGTCTTCCCTTTCTGGTGACCAATAATAGCCCCAATCCCAGCGCCGGTACCGCCGCCAAGAAGTGCACCCTGCTGAGTAGGTGTAGTTGCGCAGCCGGCTGTTATCAAGCTAATACCAAGTAACACTAATAAAATACGCATAATAGGATCTCCTTTCATTTTGTTTCTTTTGCTTTTATATATTCTATTATCTGCCGCGCTGTTGAAAATGTCAATAAAAATTATCTATACCATTGTAACGAGGCATTGTGTTGGAAAGGTGCCAGCACTCTGTCAAGAATACCGTGGACATAAGCAATGACAAGTCCATAATTAGTTATAGGCACGTTCTGTTCCGCGCAATGGCAAATTCTGGTAAGCATTTCACGCCTGTTAAAAACACAGGCTCCGCAATGGATGACCAGAGAATAAGGACTTAGGTCATCAGGAAAATCCCTACCTGCAACAATATCGAACTTAAGGCCGTCACCGATTTTATCCCGAAGCCATCGAGGTATTTTATCCCTTCCTATATCATCTCCGATAGGATGGTGAGTACACGCTTCACAAATCAAAACCCGGTCGGTCTCTTTAAGCGCATTTATTCTCTTAGCCCCGGCAGTCAGTGTGGAAAGATCACCTTTATATCTGGCGAAAACAATAGAGAAAGACGTCATGGGAATATAATCAGGTGTTTCTTCGGATACCTGGCGAAAAACCTGTGAATCCGTTATTAGAACCCGTGGTCTGATTTTCAAATTTTTTATAGCCTGCTTGATCCCTCTCTCATTGATCACCAGGGCATTAGCTTGTTTGTCGAGAATATCACGAAGTACCTGGACCTGCGGCAGTATAATACGGCCTTTAGGCGCCTCTTTGTCAATAGGTACGACCAGAATAACCGTATCACCGGCACTGACCATACCGTCGAGTATTCCACACTGCTTGTACCAATCATCCGGTACAATCTGAATAATTGCCTGTTTAACTTCCGGCACACCAATGCGCTTTGTCGCAGACATGCAAACATATGGAATATTTTTCTTATCAAGTAACGTCCTCGCTGCTCCCGAGCCGTTGAGATCGATTTTGTTTAATATCACAAGGGTAGGTATTCTGCGTTCTTTTGTTTTTGTTAAAAGCATTTCTTCATACTCTCCCCATATATTGGCCTCGGTAACAAGTAAGGCAAGTTCTGTCCGATCAAAGACTTTGACAGATTTTCTTTTTCTCAACTCTCCGAGCGTTCCGATATCATCAAGGCCTGCTGTATCCACAAACAGGACCGGACCGAGAGGAAGAAACTCCATAGGCTTTTCCACAGGATCTGTAGTAGTCCCGGGAATATCAGAAACAATAGCTGCATCCTGCCCAGTAATGGCATTCAAAACCGACGACTTACCTACATTGCGCCGGCCGAATATACCTATATGCAGGCGCAGGCCTTTTGGGGCTTTTTGCATTTTAATGAATCTCCTTTTTCTAAGCTAATCTTTCTCTTAGCCTTAAGTATTACATCCCCTGTCCTTTTTAAATTTATCCTTACTTTCCCGTCATATATCTGATATTGTTTCCGATAACCTTCAGGAGTAAAATCAGGCATAATCACATTTGCCCCTGCTTTTAAACCCATGACCAGCCCATCTTCAGGACTTAAAGTGGCTAAGGCCGTGGTAACAGGCAGATGGGTATTTTCTGTTATTATTCTCGTAAGTGCTAAAATTTTTAATGTCAAATCCAAATTTCCAAAAGGAAAATTTTTTAGCGGTGTCTCAGATTGAGGAATAAAGGGCCCGATCCCTGCCATATCCGCATCTAATCGTTTTATAAGCAATATATCATCAGCCAGGTCTCCGAGAGTCTGTCCCGGTAAGCCGACAATATTCCCTGCACCCACTTGATAATCCAACTTTTTAAGATATTCTAAAATTTTTATTCTTCTTTTTAGAGTGTTCCCCGGATGAAGCCTGGCATAGAGTTTAGGGTTAGCTGCTTCATGCCTCAAGAGATATCTATCCGCTCCTGCATCCTTGAATGCCTTGTAATCATCAAACGGCCTCTCTCCCAAAGATAAAGTTATAGCTATCTCCGGATTTGCGTTTTTTATTTTATAAATAATATTCGAAAGCGCCTTCCTGTTATATCCGAAATCATCGCCTGATTGTAAAAGAACGGTTTTTATTCCTTGCTGCGCTATTTGATTTGCTAACGTTATAATTTGTCCGGGCAGCATTCTATACCGCAAGATATTTTTATTTTCCCGCCGTAATCCGCAATACAGGCAGCTGCGGCAGCAGTGATTGGAAAACTCTATTATCCCTCGAATATAAATCTTATCGCCGCAAAATTTCTTTCTAACACTGTCAGCCTTTTTAAAAATCTCCCTCGCATCTCCGTTCAATAATTCTATAATTTCTTTTCTAAAAATTGTATGCATAGTTATTCAGCCAAGTAAAAAAATATCAGTAGAAGATCTTTTGAGCCTTCAGGCAGGATTTTTCCAATTATACGATAAGCGATCTACGCCTGTTTCAATATCTCCCTCTTTTCGTATAAGTTGTATGCAAAAGATGGTGAGCTTTTTCACTTAAAGGTTTTTCCAAAAATTCCTCATAAAGTTTTTTTATAGCCGGGTTTTCATGGGATTTACGAACAGGCTTGTCTTCATCCTCCCGGTATAAGCTGGCTGCCCGCATAGCCCGTATTTCGAAATTTGTAGGCATGGGCTGGCCTCCGCCGCCCAGGCACCCTCCGGGGCAGGCCATTACTTCGATAAAATGATAAGGGGATGTGCCATTTTGAATTTCTTCTAAAAGAATCCTGGCATTAGATAATCCATGCGCTACAGCAACTTTTAATTCTAATCCGTCAAGCATAATATTTGCCTTCTTTATACCTTCCAATCCCCGAACCTGCTCAAATTCTACCCTCTCCAATGTCTTTCCTGTGACTACTTCATAGGCAGTTCGTAATGCCGCCTCCATTACTCCTCCGGTTGCTCCGAAAATAACAGCTGCCCCTGTAGAAATTCCTAAAGGTTCGTCAAAATCTTCATCTTGTAAATTGCAAAAATCAATTCCTGTTTCTTTAATCATCCGCGCAATCTCTCTTGTAGTAAGAACAGCATCTACATCCTGCGCGCCGGAAGCTCTCATTTCCGGACGTTTGGCCTCAAACTTTTTAGCTGTGCAGGGCATAATCGAAACTACATATAAATTCTTGGGCTCTATTCCGGTCTTTTGTGAATAATAAGTCTTGGCAATTGCTCCAAACATCTGCTGAGGCGATTTACATGTAGATAAATGCTCTAAACAATCAGGGAAAAAGTGCTCAATATACTTTATCCATCCCGGTGAACAGGATGTAATCATAGGAAGGATTCCTTTATTCTTTATTCTTTCTACTAATTCATACGCTTCTTCAATAATAGTTAGATCTGCAGTAAATTGAGTGTCGAAAATCCTGCTAAATCCCAGTCTCCTTAATGCTGCAGCCATCTTCCCCGTAACCAGGGCCCCTGGCTTCATCCCAAATTCCTCTCCAATAGCTGACCTCACTGCCGGCGCAGTTTGAACTATTACAAATTTTTTCGGATCAGAAATTGCCTCCCATACCTCATCCACAATAGTCTTTTCTCTCAACGCTCCTGTAGGGCAGGCTAAGATGCATTGACCGCAGTTAGTGCATTCTACATTATTCAAACCTTTATTAAAGAAGGTAAGGACCTGTGTTTTGCTTCCCCTGTTAACAAACTCAATCGCGCCAACTGCCTGGATCTCAAGGCAAACCCTGATACAACGACTGCAAAGAATACATTTGTTAGGGTCTCTTATTATTGCGGGAGAAGAAAGATCCAGCTTATAATGATACTTTCTTCCTTTTTCAAACCTGAGGCTCCTTATTCCTAAATCATAAGCAAGTTTTCTTAATTCACAAACCTGATTGCTCTCACAGGTAAAGCAATCTTCGGGATGATTAGCCAAGAGTAATTCCACAATCATTCTTCGCGCCCGCCTTACCCTGGCAGTATTTGTTTTAACCCTCATCCCATTCTCCGCTATGGTAGCGCAGGAAGGCTCTAAACGCGGTCTTCCTTCTACCTCCACCACACAAATCCTGCAGGCGCCGTAAATAGAAAGATTTTCATGGTAACATAAATGGGGAATATTGATATTTATCTTTTTTGCGGCCTCAAAGATAGTTGTATTTTTAGCGGTTTGAATCTGATAGCCATCGATAGTCAAATTAACCAATTCAGCCATCCTAAATATCCTTTCCTATTGGACAAACTCCAAATTTACACTTTTTTCTCAAAATATGGTCTTCAAACTCATCATAAAATTTTTCTAAGGCTGACCTTACAGCATTAAGCGCTGCCTGACCAAGACCGCAACGGGAAGTATCGAACATTATTTCCTGCAACTCTTTTAATAACGCTATATCTCCCAATTCCCCTTTTCCCTGGGCTATATTAATAAGTATTTCTTTTGCCCTTTTTGTTCCTTCGCGGCAGGGAGTACACTTTCCACAGGATTCATAATCAAAAAACTCAACACATTTTTCGGCTAAATCTACCATACAATGCTTATCATTTATTACAATCACCGCGCCTGAGCCTAACATACTGCCTGCTTTTTGAACACCTGGGTAATCCATTGTTATATCCAAATCCCGTGGCGTCAATAAGCCGCTGGAAACGCCGCCCGGTAAAACCCCTTTAAGACTGCCCCGGACTCCTCCGCCATATCTTTCTAATAAGTCCTGCAAAGAAACGTTCATAGGAATTTCATGGATTCCAGGATTATTAATATCGCCGGAAAGACAATATAATTTTGTCCCCGGAGAAAAAGACGAACCAATTCGAGAGAACCTTTCTCCGCCTTTTAAAATAATTTCGGGAATATTAGCAAAGGTCTCTACGTTATTCAATACGGTAGGTTTATTATTAAATCCAACAAAGGTGGGGAAAGGCGGCTTTACCCGCGATTGGCCCTTTTTACCTTCCAGGGAATCTAAAAGGGCTGTTTCCTCACCGCACACATATGCGCCTGCACCTTTATAAAGACTGATTTTAAAAGAAAATTTAGAGCCTAAAATATTCCTGCCCAGAAAATTATGCCTGCAAGCCTCATCTATTGCTTTTTGCAAAACCTCATAACCCTTAAAATACTCTCCCCTGATATAAATAAACCCTTCCTCTGCCCCGATTGTGAAGCCGCAAATAACCATTGCCTCTATCAAGAGATGTGGATCTTTTTCTAAAATAAGCCTGTCTTTAAACGTCCCGGGCTCTCCTTCGTCAGCATTACAAACTACATACTTGGGGAAATCTTTTGTTTTATAAGTAAATTCCCATTTTAGTCCTGTGGGAAATGCCGCCCCGCCCCTGCCAACTAATTTTGATTTTTTAATCTCAGAGAGAATTCCTTCCGGCTTCATATGCAAGGCATTTTTTAAAGCTTTATATCCTCCTTCGCGCATATAACTATTTATATCCGGCAGATAACCTTTTTTTTCTATATTCTTTAAGATTATTTTCATTTATCCTTCTCTTGTTTATACCTGCGGATTATCTCTCTTGCTTTTTGCGGAGTTAAATTCCCATATATCTTCTTATTAATCATCATTGCCGGCGCTATATCACAAAGCCCAAGGCAGGAGACCGGCTCTATCGTAAATTTCTTAGCCTCAGTACTCTGATTCGGCTTGATACACAATGCTTCCTCTACTACAGCTTCCAGAATTTCTCTCGAACCTCTAAGATAGCAAGGCAATGACATACAAATTCGAATGACAAATTTCCCCTTCTTTTCAAAACTAAACATAGAATAAAAAGTAATTACGCTATAAACTTCTACTTTCGGCAAATCTAACCTTTGGGCTAAAAACGACACAATCTCCTCTGTCAAACACCCGCATTTCTCCTGGGCAACGTAAAGACATGGAAGCAGGGCCTGAGTTTTATCAGGATATTTCTTGAATATCTTTTCAAATTCCTGCCGGCATTTTTTTATAGACATTACTTTTTACAAAATAAAATTTCGCACTGCTGCCGGACAAAAAAAGAGCCATATTAATTTCATGGCTCTAACTCTATCTTTGCTTATACTCATTTTTTATTTCTTCATAGGTTACCACCTCCTCTAATCTTTGTCAAACTTTTAAAAATTAACTTTTAAAAATTAAAATCCCTCCTCATATACTGCGTATGAAGAAGATGATGAGACTTCTCTCCAAGAGGCTGTCCAAGAAATTGCCCATACAATTGCTTCAAGGCAGGATTCTCATGTGACTTTCTTAGTTTCTTACCTTCGTCTTCCTTATAGATGGCCGATATCCTCGCGCGACGCATTTCATCAGTAGTCATCCTGGGTTGACCGCCGCCGCCGATACACCCGCCGGGACAGGCCATTATTTCGATGCAGTGATACGTGTTATCACCTCCCTTGACGCGTTCCAAAATTTTACGGGCATTTCCCAAGCCATGAGCCACAGCTACCTTGAGGGTGACCCCTTTGAGAAATTCCCACTCGGAAAACGTTTTGTTAAACGTGATTGACGCTTCTTTAATTCCATCGAGTCCTGCGATAGATTTGACATGGAGATTTTTAAATGGAAGTTGTTCACCGGTTACGATTTCATAGGCAGTACGGAGTCCTGCCTCCATCACCCCTCCGGTATTGGCAAAAATATCAGCTGCGCCGGTTGCTATGCCGAATGGCGTGTCCATTTCCTCACCGTGCAAAGACCTGAATTCAATGCCAGCCTGCTTGATTAACCGCCCGAGTTCGCGTGTTGTCAATACAGCATCGACGTCCTGCGCCCCGCTGTCAGTCATTTCCGGACGTTCAGCCTCAAACTTTTTGGCTGTACAGGGCATAATTGAAACGACAAAAATGTCTTCGGGCCTTCTTCCGATTTTCCCGGCATAATATGTCTTGGCAACCGCGCCAAACATCTGCTGAGGCGATTTACAGGTAGATATATTGGGTAGAAACTCAGGATAGAAATGTTCTACGAATTTAATCCATGCAGGACAACAGCTGGTGAACTGCGGCAGAGAAATATCTTCTTTATCTACGAGCGCTTTCTTCAAACGATTCAAAAGCTCGGTACCCTCCTCCATAATCGTTAAATCCGCAGTAAACTCGGTATCGAATACAGCATCGAATCCGAGTCTGCGCAGGGCAGAAGTCATCTTGCCGGTGACAAGCGTCCCCGGCGGGTAGCCGAAACATTCACCAAAAGCTGCCCTTATAGCCGGAGCTGTCTGGACAATAACGTGTTTATCAGGATTATCCAGTGCAGACCAGACCTTTTCCGTATCATCTTTTTCTTTAATAGCGCTAACAGGACAGACAGCCGCACACTGGCCGCACTGGACACAAATAACATTCTCTAAATCCAAAGAAAAGGCAGGACCGATAATTGTCTTAAACCCGCGGTTTTGAGGAAAGATAGCACCAACACCCTGTATTTCTGTACATACACTCACACAGCGACGGCAAAGTATACATTTAGACGTATCGCGAACAAGGGCCGCGGTACTGGTATCTTCTTTCTTCAGGCTCTGTTCACCCAGGTATTCAATATCCCGTATGCCAAGGTCCCGCGCCAATGCCTGAAGCTCACAATCTTCATTTCGTTCACACGTCTGGCATTCCCCATTGTGGTCTGAAAGCAAAAGCTCCACCACAGTACGACGCGCATCCCGGACCCTCCGGGTATTAGTATAAACCTTCATTCCATTCGTGACAGGGGTTACACAGGCAGGCACAAGAGTCTTGACACCTTCAACCTCAACCAGGCAGACACGGCATGATCCAATAGCCTGAACGCCCTCAAGGTAGCATAGAACAGGTATTTTTATATGCACCTGCCTGGCTACTTCGAGAATAATTGTCCCTTCGGAAGCTTCAACCTTGATTCCATCGATAGTAAGCCTTAACATTTCCTACATCCTCCTGTCAATCATCAGCCCGGTAATCGCAACGCAGACAGCGCCTGGCCTCCCGGGATGCGGAAAGCTCTGATACACAGCTCTCAAGCTCATCAAAATTATTCGTTCTTTCTGAAACGGATAAACTTTCCTGCTTGATCCGAGCATAATTAACAGGCTCGGCCTCCGGGTCAAAAGGTACATCAATCTTTTTATATCCTCTCCAGAAAGCGTGTTCCTCCCCGGTAAAAAATTTATCTATACCTGCTGCCGCACGTTCACCTGCCGCTATAGCCGACACAACGGTTGCAGGACCGCTCGTAACATCTCCTCCTGCAAAAATCCACGGCACACTGGTCTGCCCGCTTAAGCTGTCTGTTTTAATGAATCCGCGTTTGCCGGTATCGAGCTCGACCCCATCAACAACTTGGAGAGAATCACATAACTGCCCCACCGCAGGAATAACCATATCCGCCTCAAGCAAAAATTCAGAGCCGGGGACAGGAACCGGCCGCCTCCTTCCGCTTCTATCAAATTCGCCCAGAGACATACGCCGGCATTTTACAGCTGTCACCTTGTCATTACCTGCAATTTCAACAGGAATAACCAAATATTTTATCTTTACTCCTTCGCGTTTCGCTCCTTCGATCTCTTCCTTAAATGCCGGCATCTCCGCATAAGTCCTCCGGTAAAGTATGGTCACATTTTCGGCA
>DAOWKF010000002.1 GCA_030640045.1 Candidatus Omnitrophota bacterium
ATACCGAAAGAAGAAGACGAGAAGATGCCGCCAGCAGGGGGCGGAGGTATGCCGCCAGGCGGAGGGATGTATTAAAAAACAGAACTAAGAACTAAGGATTAAGAATTAAGTAAGAATGAAATATTAAGGGTTCCTGCTTGAAGTTTCTTCAGGCAGGGCCCTTAAACATAAAGGAGAATCTAAGATGAAACTGAAACCATTGAGAGGAAAGATAATTGTAAAATTGCTTAGCGCTGAGGAGAAGACAAAAGGTGGCATCATCGTTCCTGATACAGCAAAAGAGAAGCCGCAGGAAGGTGAGGTAGTCGCTGTTGGAAATGTGAAAAGGCCTAAAAAAGGAAAAGCTGTCTCACCCGAGGTAAAAGCAGGAGATAGGATCCTCTTTGCAAAGTATTCAGGTAATGAGATAAAGGTTAAAGGCGAAGACTCCCTGATAGTTGAGCAGGACGAAATACTTGCTATTATCAAATAAATTTTTCTCTATCCAGATTTAGTATAGTATAGTTTTTACTGGGTTTCCCTTAAAATAGTAAGAAGTTGTAAGGCGATAACCGAGCTTTCTTGTTGAAATTGAGGGCCCCGAAAAAGGGGCCTTTTTCTTCTCAATCCTCATAAGCTCCCCACCATACACTGGATTGTAACTGAAATTCCGACATAAGCATTTTATTTTTCTAACCCCGCGTATTTCAACGGGTTAGAGCAAAAAAACCCGGCTGCAAAAAAATAATTGGACAGCCGGGTCTTTTTGTGCTATAATCTGTATAAGTATATATAATAAAGCATACAGAGAGGAGGTGATCAAATGAACACAAGTCGTTTAAGGCAAAGGATAAACCTTCATTTCCGGGATCTGGCTAAGGTAAAAGATGAGTTAGCTGCGAGAAGGCCGGTGGCAAGAGGAATAGTTTATGTACTGAAGCGCAAGTGCGGGAAGGCAGGCTGCCGTTGCCAGAAGGGGAAACTGCATCCGCAGATTTGTTTGGCCTGGCGAGAAGAAGGAAGAGGCCGCCTGCGCCCATTAAAGGCAGCGAAAGAGATAAACAAATACGAAAGGCTTACTGCTAATCATCGCCGCTTCCGTAAGGCAAGGGCGAGATTTATCAAACTTAGCAAAGAAGTTGTAGCGTTAGCGAATAAGTTAGAACAGGAGATGTTAAAGAAAGGGGACAAACGATGAGCAAAAAAATACAGAAACAGACAGAGGCAGATGTAAACGAAAACACAGTCAAGAAACTTTCATGGCGGATGGCCGAACGGGATGATAAGAAGGTAGCGCGGCAGATATATGAAGGGGGCGAGATAGACGAGGTTTATGGACTAGACGAATGCGGGCTTTTGGATGGTTTTTATTCATACTTAGAAGAGAAAGGCGTATTTGTGTTACTGGAGAAGATTTCAGGAGCAGGAATTAAGCGAGTAATGGTGCCTTTTTTTCAGTTTGTGCATCTGTATATGCTGAAGATACTTTTTGGGGTAGAGGCGATATCCGCGCTGCCGCAGCTGTTATTCTCCAATGAAGGGGCAATGCGGCTGGCAGGATTTAATGCGCGCGAGATAGAGAATGGGGTATGTGAGCGGGGCAAGAAAAAGAAGCAGCAACCTGGCAATAGAGGGCCTATTTGTGATGATGCATTAGCGCGTAATATTGTCAAGATACCGCTTACGGTAATAGAGCAATTTTTTAATGCGGTAGTCAAGCTGCTGGCAAAACAGGGAGTATTTCCGGAGCGGCTTGCGGCAGTAATCGATCCTACGGATATCCAGACTACAGAGAAGTATAAAGGCTGTGGCAGTGTCACGCGGAAGAAGCGGGTGCGGGATAAAGAAGGCAAGTTAAATGAGATAGAGATTACCGTATGGGGCTGGAAGCTCATGGTTGTCTTCTATGGGAAGAAGAAACTTCCTTTAGCGGCGAAACTTTTAAAGATACAGAACCACGAGAGTAAATATACAATAGAGTTAATCAAGCTGGCCCAGAAAAATATTGCACCCTACAGCAAGATTGTCCGCATAGTGATGGACCGTGGTCATCTGGACGGCGAGGATCTCTGGTGGTTAGCTAAGGCGGGAATAGAGTTTGTTATCCCGGCGAAGGGCAATATGGACGTTGCTATAGATGCCCGGGCATTAGCGGAAGAAGCGTTAAAGAGAAATGGCGGCTATATTCAAACCCGTATTAAGAAGATACGCCGTGGTAACGGCAAGAATAGTTACGTAGAAAAAGTAAGGACTACGGTAGTGGGGATAAAAGGTTTGACTACGTATGACCAATATGGTCCGGCGGGGTGGGATAAAGATGCGACAAAGAAGACTTTTCGTGGTAATAAGATCAATACGGCAGTAGTCTGTGAATGGGAAGGGAAAAATTATGGCCGCGATAAGTGGACGGTTTATTTAACCAACATGCGCATAAATAAACCCCTAAAGGCCTTTGATGATTATGACGAGAGAAGTATTATCGAGAACTGCTTGTTCAAAGAAGCAAAGACAGGATGGCATATCAAGCATGCGCCGGAAAAGACAGAAGAGGCGATGTTGATGCATGTCTTTTTTACCCTGGCCGTCTTTGGACTGACCAATGCCTATCGCGAATGGAGTAAGGAGCAGGAGGCGGAAGAATTAATTGATGAAGAAATCCCGGCGATGGGAATAAGGCGCTGGCGGCAGGAGATAAAGCGGAAGGGTAAGAATAAGGCGATTGTCTTTATAGAAGACACTTATGGGATATTCTATTTAGCGGAGATTATGATCCTTTCCGGCGTTAGAGTAAAGAAGACACCTCGGGCAGCGGGTACGTCGCAAGAGATCCTGCGGCGCTATGGTCTGGATCTATTTATATCACAGGAAAGACTTAATTTGCATAATATACCGCGGAATCTTCTCTTATCCCTTTATAGCGGCTCAGCTAAATTAAATTTAAACAGGTTGCCCTTAGCTGAGAGGCTAACGGTAGATTAAATGTGGACATTTATGTTCCGGGGACAGTCCCTATTCTACGAGCTAACGCTCCGTAAATCTGGGACAATCCCCTCTTGCCCGAATATTTTCGATTAAAATAAGATACCTCTTCCTACATACACTCTCTAAAATTATCTTTCCCTTTTAGTAAAGCGGTATGGAATGGAATGCCCCCCTTGACTTCCGTATAAACTTGTGTAAAATTAAGAATAGTAAGCGAAGGCTAAGTCTTGCTGCGGTTGGGATTTAAATCGCCGGCGGGATTTTTGCGGCCGGCACAGAAAAAACACTTATGTCGGAATTTCAGTCCGAGATAGAGAAAGAAATTGACAAAGTAAGAGAAATATGGTATATCTCTTCCAGGGAGAGGCAAGAGTGCTATGTTCCTCAGAATAAAAAGTTATAAGAACAAAGGTGGCTCGTCACGCCACTATCTTTTCAGTTGAACGACGAAATACAATTTTCCGGAGATAAGGTTTATGTAATTACTGTAACTGATAAAGGATATAACAATAAGAAAAATTTCCTCTTTTCTTGTAATAATGATACTTAAATAAATACACTTAAGAAGCCCCTAAATGAAAAAGACAAATATAACTATTTTACTTAGTTTGAAAATGAGAGAGAATAATCAAAGGCATTCCCGAAGAGATATTGAATAGATTAATAAAAATGGGAGGAGCCGTTGACCGAAAATATGGCTTTTGAACATAAAGTTATTAAAGTCGTGCGGTAAAATGTTAAGATGAAAATTAACAAAAATTTTTCGGTTATCAATTATTTCATTGAGCGTGAGAAGGAAATAAAGCCAAAGTTTTCTTTTAAGGGGAAGACGAAAAAGAATTTCTTAGACTGGAAAAGGAGTTTTAAAAGAAAACTCATTGAACTTCTAGGTGAATGGCCTAAACCTGTGCCATTAAGACCGAGAATTATTGAAAAAATAGAAAAGAAAGTTATATTCGGGAAAAAGTAGTTTTTAATAGTGAGAAATACGCTTCAATTCCAGCCTATCTATTTATTCCGAAAAATCTTAAGAAGGGAGAAAGGCGTCCTGGTCTTCTTTGTTGCCATGGTCATGGCCTATATGGTAAAGATAGCGTAGCCGGTATCACTTTGGGCGATAAAGGTCGGATAGAGAATATTCGCTTCCACAACTATAGTTATGCAGAACAATTTGCTAAAAAGGGATATGTCACCATTGCACCTGACTGGCGCTGCTTTGGCGAAAGAAGTGATGGAGGGAATCCCTATCCTGGGAGAGACAAGTGCAATGTCCATTTTATAAGAGGCCTCATTATGGGGATAAACCTTATTACTTTGAATATCTGGGATGGTATGAGGACAATAGATTATCTCCTTACCAGAAAAGAAGTGGATAAAAATAGAATCGGCTGCCTTGGCCTATCTTTTGGAGGCACAATGACCACCTATATTACAATTATGGATGAACGAGTTAAGGCTGCAGATATTATATGTTATTTGACTACTACAAAGCACTATGCCATTGATACAGGAAATTTTTGCGGATCTCAGTTTGTGCCTTATATGTATAGATATGGGGATGTGGCTGATATAGCCGGCCTTATTGCTCCAAGGCCACTCCTTATAGAAAATGGAATAAAAGATAGTGGTTTTTCTATTGCCTCAGCCAGGGAAGCGCATAGGAAACTGTGGTGTATCTATAAAGCATCTGGTGCCAGTAATAGATTAGAATTTGATATCTTCCCCGGAGAACATATGTTTAGTGGACGTCAGGCATTTAAATTTTTTGAAAAGTGGCTCTGGGGTGATAAAACTGCAGGTGGATATGAGTAGCGGTTTAACAAGGGAGTTTTAATAAATGAAGGAACACAGGGCTAAAAAGTTACGACGATGGTTTGCCAATACCAAAAAATGTTCAAAACTAGGTATAATAAGATACCAGGAAAAATAGAATGAAGAAATTAAAAATAGGAGTGATTGGTTTAGAGATGGGATATAGTTACCGAGCTAAACGAGTATTCAAAAAAGAGTTAATTTGGCCTTAGTAAACTTGATGACCGTATCCATCTTAAATTAGCACCCCAGTTTATCATATGCACGAATTGGCGAAAATTTTTTTTAATGGGTTGACAAAAAGATATTTTTATGGTATCTTTATTACAAGATGTAATTAAGTAAGGAATGGCCATGAAAGCACTTTCTCTTACAAAGAGGATAAGGACAAATGAGATGAATCGCCATGTAATACTTAACCTTATTAAAAGGCATGGTCCTATCTACCGCGCAGAGATTGCGCGATTGAGCCAGATACGACCGGGAACAGTACTTAAGTTTGTCAATGACCTTTTAAGGAAGGGTTTGATCAAGGAGTTAGGTTTAGGAAAATCCTCTGGAGGAAGAAAGCCGGTGCTCCTTAAGATAAATCCACAGTCTAAATTTGCCATTGGCGTCTACTTAAGTGGGGTAAAGATAAAATCCGCTATAGTGGATCTTAATGGAGAAATTAGACACAAGATGGAAAGGGAGGGAAAAGCAGATAAGGGCAAGGCTTTTTTACTCAAGAAGATAATTGAGGTTATAGAAGACTTGATAAGCAGGTCAAAGTTACCCAAGAATAAGTTTTTGGGTATAGGCTTAGGTGTCCCTGGATTTGTGGATACAGAAAAGGGAATTGCGCTTTTTTCCACATATAGAAGCTGGTGGAGGGATATAAGATTCAAGGAGACCATAGAGAACCGTTTTAGACTTACCGTTGAGGTGGATAATGATACCCGTCTTCTTACCATGGCGGAGAAATGGTTTGGTCAGGGGAGAGGCTTAGATAACTTTCTCTATATCGATGTAGGTGGAGGTATAGGGGTAGGTATTGTTATCAATGGAAAGCTTTATCGTGGCACATCCAATAGGTCAGGCGAATTTGGTCATATGAGTATCGAAAAGAATGGTCCTCAATGCCGTTGTGGAAATAAGGGATGCCTTGAGAAGATAATTTCTACTTCGGCGATGACAAAGAAGATGGCTAAGGACTTGGGCATCGGAATCATAAATCTTATAAACCTATTTGACCCAAAATTAGTAATTATTGGCGGTCAATTTTCTAAGATAGAAGATGATCTTCTTGAGGAGATGAGGGAGGTGATCAAGGAAAGGGTATTACCAGGAGCAAGAGAGGGTGTGGAACTGAGAAGGTCAGAGTTGCCGGAAACCGCAGGGGCACAAGGAGCAAGCACATTGGTGTTAAGTAAGTTGTTTGATGCCCCTTAAAAGTAATAAGTGAACGGAGATTGGGAGGAAGACAGTGAAATTTAAAGCATATTCAAAATCAGAGGCGATGTATGAAGAGGCATGTAAATGTTTTGCTATGGGTGTTGGGTCACAGGTGCAAAGCTTTGCTCGACCACACCCCCTGTATATGACCCATGGGGTTGGCAGTAAACTTTATGATGTAGATGGAAATGAATACATTGACTACCTCCTCAATTATGGACCATTGATTCTGGGGCATTGCCCAGAGGTGCTCCATGATACCATAAGAACACAACTGGACAAAGGGATTGCCTTTGGGGAACCGCATCCACTACAGATAGAGGCCTCCAAGTTGCTTATTGATGCGATACCATCTTTTGAAATGGTCAATTTCAATAACACGGGCTCAGAAGCAGTGCAGGCGGTATTACGCTTAGCACGTGCTTATACCGGGAGGACAAAGTTTATTAAGTTTGAAGGGCATTACCATGGCTGGATGGATAATGTCTTCTTCAGTTTCCATCCGGATAAGGGAGAAGATTTCGGGACGCGGGAGAACCCTAAGCCGGTCATTCACAACTATTCTAAGGGACTGCCGAGAAATGTGCTTGATAATATAGTTGTTCTTCCCTGGAATAATCTCGAATATGTAGAAAAGGCCTTTCAGGCGCACAAGGGAGAGATAGCCGCAATTCTTACTGAACCGATTATGAGTAATTGTGGTGTGATTATGCCCCGACCCGGTTATTTGGAAGGGTTACGCGAACTTGCCACCGAGAATGATGCGATGCTGATATTTGATGAAACCATCACCGGGCTTAGAACAGCTTTAGGAGGTGCACAGGAACTATTAGGGGTCACCCCTGATATCTCACTTGGCTATAAAGCGCTTGGGGCAGGATTCCCCATTTTTGCCTACGGTGCAAGTAAGGAGATTATGAAACCAGTATCTGACCGTCTTGTTGTTCATGCCGGTACATTCAATGCCAATGCCATTGGTTGCATAGCGGCGAAGACTGTATTGAATGAACTGAAAAAGGATGACTGCGCAATCATCAAGCGTGTCAATAAAATGGGGAAATATATGATGGTTGAGATAGGTAAGATTGCGAAGAGACA
>DAOWKF010000025.1 GCA_030640045.1 Candidatus Omnitrophota bacterium
AAAAGATAGCATATACCAATTTTCACTATTTGTCAAGTAAAATTGTAAAAAAAATTAGGCCGGGAAAAAGATATGGTGGAGGTGGCGGGACTCGAACCCGCGTCCTCAAGAATCTCAAAAAGAGCTCTACATGCTTATCCTGTTCTTTAGTTTCATTCTTCCCATCTCCAACAGGCAGGATACGGGAAGAATTAGCTTTTTAGACATTCATAAGACCCGCAAAAGCTAACCAGGTCTTACATAGCCTGTTAGCGACGTCTTTCCGACCACACAGGCAAAGACCGGAAGACGTAGCCACCTTATGCGGTGGCTAGGGCTAACTCTTCGTTAGCAGTTGTGTTTGTGCCAGGTTTTTTACGAGGCCTCCTGACAACCTCGGCATGCACCTCTTAGAGAGATGTTCTCAAGTCGAAGCCTTTCACCCCCTTTTAGTCCCCGCGCTTTATTTCGCAATGTGAAATAGCGGGGTTATCTGTATCTATTTTCGCCTTTCAAAATCTCTTACCGTTCGCTCTATATCCCGCTGGACGGTCTTCTCTTTAATCTTTTGCCTCTTATCGTATAAACGCTTGCCTTTACAGAGGCCAACCTCAACCTTTGCTTTCCCCTTTTTAAAATAAAGGGAGAGGGGCACAATGGCAAACCCCTTCTGGGAGACCTTATCAACAATGGTATCTATCTCTGAGCGGTGGAGTAGAAGTTTTCTCCTGCGCAATGGGTCCGGCGTCTGCATATCGTGATGACTATAAGGCGCAATATGTATATTATACACCCATACTTGGTGATTTTCAACCCTTGCAAAACTGCCTTTGAGGTTCACCCTTCCCTCGCGGATAGACTTTACCTCTGCGCCTTTAAGTTCTATCCCCGCCTCCAGGCGCTCCAGCACATAAAAATTCCTTAAGGCATCCTTATTTCTGGCAACGACCGGAACACTTACCTTCTTCTTCCCCATATTTACATTATAACATATATGAGTTATTTTCTCAATGATATCAGGGGGAGACGAGTAAGGGTACCGCCTAAAAGGGGACAGCCCCCTTTTTCTCAATAATTATTGTGGCTAAGCTGCGATAGAATTAATAGGGGGCGATGATGGAGACGATGCCGAGGATGATGCAATAAGGACTGAAGTAATATAACCTGCCTTTTTTTACTACTGCAAGAAGAAGTCTTATAGAAAGGATACCGACGATGAGTGCGGCAAGCATTCCGGTTAAGAGGGGTAATAGACTTGTTGATGCTGAAATGACTTTTTCAGGCGACTTTATAGACTCAAAGGCAAGGGCGCCGAGGATGGCGGGTATGGAGAGGAGAAAGGAGAACCTTACCGCTGTCTCCTTCTCCATGCCAAAGATAAGGCCTGTTGAGATAGTAGCGCCGCTCCTTGATATTCCTGGCGCGATGGCGATGCCCTGCGCTAATCCTATAAGAAGTGCCTGTGGTAATCTTAGATCCGATTGTTTCTTTTTAAAGAGAGGCAGATATGGAATCCACAGCCAGAAGCCGGTAATGATAAGCATCGCCCCCACTCCCCGCAAACTCCCGAAGAGGTCTTTGAAGGTGCCATAGAAAAAAAATCCGATAACAGCAGTAGGGATACATCCGGCGATAATCAGACCAAGCCAGCGCCGCTTCTTCCCAAAGACATTTAGGATATCCCTCCAGAAGAAGATTATAACAGCAAGGAGTGTTCCAATGTGCAGGAATATATCAAAGAGGAGTGGCGGTTCCTGAAACCCGAAATATTTATGGAGCAGGACGAGATGACCGGATGAGGATACGGGAAGAAACTCTGTCAACCCCTGGAGGACTCCGGAGAGAAGTGCCCTAAGAATAGACATATACTACCCTGTGTGCCCAAAACCGCCGGCAGAGCGGCTGGTCGCATCAAGTTCATCCACAGGTTCTAATTCTACACGAACGACCTTCTGAATCACCATCTGGGCAATCCGCTCACCCCTCTTTACTATGAAGGGATTCTTTCCGAGGTTAACGAGTATTACAGAAACCAGGCCTCGGTAGTCGCTGTCTACGGTTCCGGGTGAATTCAGGATGCCAATTGCTTTCTTTAAGGCCAAGCCGCTCCGAGGACGTATTTGGGCCTCATAACCGGGGGGGATGGAAATATAAATGCCGGTAGAGATAAGCCTGACCTCTCCGGCCGCGATGGAGGTCTCACCTTCTACATCTGCATAGAGGTCCATTCCGCTTGCACCGGGAGACATATATGCGGGCAGGGGTAAATCCTGACAACCTTCTTTCCTCTTTACCTTAACCTTCAGATGGTTTGTCATTCTCAGTTGGCTTATCATTCTCAGTTGGCTTATCATTCTCGGTTGGTTTGTCATTCTCAGTTGGTTTGTCGCTCTCGGTTGGTTTGTCATTCTCAGCCTGCTTTCTGCTCAGGTTTAATCTTCCCTGCTTATCTATTTCCATCAGCTTAACCGGGAATACATCTCCGAGCTTGACGACATCTTCTATATTCTTTACATATCCTTGCGCGAGTTCGGATACATGCACGAGTCCTTCCTGCCCAGGGAGTATCTCGCAGAAGGCACCGAAGTTCATCACCCGCTTTACCTTCCCCTGATAGATCTTTCCCACCTCGGGTTCTTCGGTCAACTTCTTAATTGCTTCAATGGCCTTGCGGGATGCCTCCGCGTCATTAGAGGCAATAAGCACCTTTCCTTCATCATCAATCTCTATTGTCGCACCTGTATCCTTTGTCAGCTTTCTGATAATCTTGCCGCCGGGGCCGATTACATCACCGATCTTCTCCGTGCTTATCTGCAAGGTAGTAATCCGCGGCGCATAGGCGGATAAATTATCCCGCGGTGCTGCGATTGCCTCGTTCATCTTGTCAAGAATGAAAAGTCGTGCTTCCCTCGCCCGGGTGAGCGCTTCGGTGAGAATATCAAAAGAAACACCTTTTGTCTTTATGTCCATCTGCAGGGCAGTAATGCCGTCTTTCGTTCCGGCGACCTTAAAGTCCATATCTCCGCAGTGGTCCTCCACGCCGGCAATGTCGGTAAGGATAGCACTTTTCTCTCCTTCTTTGATGAGGCCCATTGCAATACCGGCGACCGGTTTCCGGATGGGAACGCCGGCATCCATCAGCGCAAGGGTACTTGCACATACCGTTGCCATGCTTGAGGAACCGTTGGATTCTAATATTTCAGATACAACCCTGATGGTATAAGGAAATTCATCCTCGGATGGCATTACGGGTTTCAATGCCCGCTCGGCAAGCGCGCCGTGCCCTATGTCACGCCTCCCCGGTCCTCTCATCGGCTTAACCTCACCTACGCTAAAAGGAGGAAAATTGTAATGGAGCATAAAACGCTTATAGAATTTCCCTTCAAGGGCCTCAATCATCTGTTCATCTAAACGTGTTCCGAGGGTAGTGATAGCAAGGCTCTGTGTCTGGCCCCGAGTGAAAAGGCCGGAACCGTGTGTCCGCGGAAGAATGCCGGTCTCACAGGAGAGCCCTCTTATTGCAGTATAGTCTCTCCCGTCAATCCGCCTGCCTTCTTTTAGGATAAGCTTCCTTACCTCTTCCTGCTCAATCTCTTCTAATGCTGCCTTTATATCCCCGGCGGTGGCTGGAGAATCTTCTGTAACTAATGCTTCGGTGGCTTCTGCAAGCAACGCTGTTATCTCTTCCTGCCGTTTCTCTTTCTCTATGAGTTTATTTATCTCCTGGAACCGAACAAGATAGCGTTTCTTTATTTCCGTCAAGAGAGATTCATCAGGTGCGGCAATCTCTACCTCATATTTCTCTTTTCGGCCGGCCGCAATTACTTCTTCCTGCAATTTCACAATATTCTGCAACTCTTGATGGCCAAATTGCAAAGCCTCTAATATCAGCGGCTCCGACACTTCTTTGCAGTCACCTGTTTCAACCATCATCACATCCTGCGCGTTACCGGCTATGACAAGGTCAAACTCGCTATCTTCGCGTTCCTTATATGTCGGATTAGCGATAAATTTTCCATTTACCCTCGCTACCCGAATAGCGCCAATGGGTCCGGCAAAGGGAATATCCGAGAGCATAAGTGCGGATGAAGCGCCTACTATGCTGAGCACGTCAGGGTCATACTCGGCGTCACTGGATAATACAAGGGCCACTATCTGAATCTCGTTACGCATCCCTTTCGGGAAGAGCGGCCTTATCGGCCTATCTATCAAGCGATCCGTCAGAATCTCTTTCTGTGTGGGCCTGCCCTCTCTCTTAAAGAAGCCGCCCGGTATCCTACCGGCCGCAGCTGTCTTCTCCTGATATTCAACAAAAAGGGGTAAAAACCCTTTCGGCTCTCTCGCCTCTTTAGAGATTACTGCTGTAACCAACACCACGGTTCCTCCATACTGAACAGTAACGGAACCGTTTGCCTGCTTGGCATACTTACCTGTTGCTATTATAAGGTCTTCCCCGCCTATCTCTCTTCTAAATTCATTCATAATAATTACTTCCTTAGTTTAAGTTTACTGATGATTTCTTGGTACTTCTTATCATCCTTGCGTGCCAGATAATCGAGGAGTTTCCTCCTCCTGTTTACAAGTTCCAGCATCCCCTTCCTTGAATGGTGGTCCTTCTTGTGAACCTTAAAGTGTTCGGCAAGACCGTTAACCCTCTCTGTCAGAACGGCTATCTGGACAGGCGCAGAACCGGTATCCTTCTCATGAATCTTGAAACTACTGATAACACTACCCTTCTTCTCTTTTGTCATAGTCATCTTTATCACCTCATCTTTTTATAACTTTTTATTAATGGGTTACAACTCTATTATAGGCCTGAAAAAATTTTAGTCAAGAGTAATTTTCTGGCGGAGACTTTCAAACTATGTTAGAACTTATTATATTCAAAATGTAAAACATTCTCCCCAGCACTAGTTCCCTACAAACCATATCTATAATTTTACCTAATACTATCCATAGTTGCAAGAAAAAGAATCTTCAGGCATCTTTAGGCACCGCCCGCTGGGGCGGGCTCCGCTTGTGGTGTATGCACCGCTTGCCCTGCCTGTTTATAAAAAACCTCCTTAAAATCTTAAGACCTAATTAAAAAGGCAAAATTATCTTGAAATTGCTGAGAGACGTTAAAATGAATGATAGGAATTTAGATTCTTAAACACAGTTAACATAACACTTTTTGCTGCCAGATCTTGTCTTATAGTACAGATTGTACTACCCAAAAGTAATTCTGTCAATCTAGACACTGAAAAAAAGTGGGTGAAAAAAAAGTAAAAACCTCCTTAAAGGACTCTTCTAAGTTGAAAACCGCTTTTCGCACATTAAAAAGCAAACTTGAAATAGGGCCAATTTATCACTATGCCGAACGTAGAATTAAAGCACATATTTTTATCTGCTTTTTAGCTTTACTTCTGAAAATTACCTTCCATAAGAATTTATGTAAAATTGACAAAACTTTCTCTTTAAACAAAGTATTAAAAAATATCAAAATCTGCAAACCTAAAAATGTCCAGTTATATCCACTGGTTACAAAAAACATACATTATCTTTCTATCGATCATCAGGATGGGTTCCCTATGGATTCAGCGTCATACCTCATGCGATCCGCGTCTTCTCCTGTAAGCGTCAGGCGGCCTGCACCGGCATTCTCTATAGCATTTTTTGAAGATCTTGCTCCACAGATTGCACAGGTTATCCCCTTCTGCACCACTGTCCAGGCGATAACAAGTTGACCTAAAGTGCAGTAATATTTGTCAGTCAAATCCTTCCAGCTGGCAAGCATTTCGAGGACCTTCTTACGATTGTCTGGTCTGAACCATGGAATTTGGTTCCGATACTCTTCAATTCTAAATTTTCGGTCCATGCCGATTTTGCCGGTTAAAAGTCCCTGCTCGAGAGGGGAATACGCCATAATACTGATGCCTTTTTTATGGCAATAGGGAAGCAAATCAGGCTCAATGGCGAGATCCAGCAGGCTGTATTTTGGTTGACAAGCATCAACTACTCCTGATTCTAAATACTCTTCGATTTGATCAATCGTTGCATTGGAAACACCGATCGCCTTTATTTTCCCCTCTGATTTTAGTTTGATCAGGCATTCCATCGTTTCGGCTATAGGTGTCTTTTCAGGCTCGACAGCCTGCCAATGGGTAAAGAGCAGATCAATATAGTCTGTGCCAAGGCGCCGTAGGCTATTTTCTACCTCGATCTTTATAGTACGTGGTTGCAACGAACGGTAAACATCCCTCCCATCTATGTTGAAAAAATATGATCCAGTTTTGTTTTCCCACCAAAAACCGCATTTAGTAGCTATAATTGCCTTTTCCCGCCGGCTCCTGATAGACTTCCCGACCACTTCTTCGCTCCTACCGAAACCGTAGCCTGGCGCCGTATCAATCAGGTTCACTCCCTGGTCTAAAGCAGCCTGTATTGCCTTGATTGATTCATGGTCACTTGACTCTCCCCACCAAGGGCCACCACCAATCGCCCATGTCCCCAAAGCAACAACGGAAATATCAATATTAGTCTGTCCTAATTTTCTATATTTCATGAAGCACCTCCGATATAATTGTTTAATTTTTCTGTCCATATTTTTTTATTATTGCCATCCGGTATTTTTGATATTTCAAGATGGTTTAGATTTATCTCAAACCGTTCATATTTATTTAACCCCAGCGGATTATAAGGTAACAATTCCACTTCTTCAAGGCTATTTAGCTCTCTGCGTATCTCGGCAATTCCCTGAAAATGGTCATCTCTGTCGTTAAATCCGGGGATAATCGGGCAGCGCAGGCGTACTCTGGCGCCATTAGAAATTATATATCTAAGATTCTCAATAATCTTTTTATTTGAGACTCCCGTATATTTTTTATGCAGAACATCATTAGTTTCCTTAAAATCGTAAAGAAATAAATCAACGTACTGGAGAATTTCTGTAAATATTTTCTGCTCAGCCATTCCCGAAGTCTCAACGCAGCAGTTAAGACCTATCGATTTGGCTTTTTGTAGAAGCTCAACTAAAAAAGCAGGTTGGAACAAAGGTTCACCTCCAGAAACAGTCATGCCACCTCCTGAATTTTTATAGAAGGTTATATCTCTAAGGACTTCTTTTAAGGCATCGTCTGCAGATACGTATTTGCCAGCGATACTTAAAGCTTTTCCAATACAGCTTTTGACGCAGGCACCGCAGCCAATACAATTTTTTCTATCAATTAGATGACCAGCGTCAGTAAAATTATGCACTTTATTTGCACATGTCCTTTGACAATTTCCACAACCTATGCATAAATTATTTTTAAGGCCTATTTCAGGACGTGGGCTAATGCCTTCCGGGTTATGACACCAGAGGCAGTTTAGAGGACATCCTTTAAAAAAAACTGTTGTCCTGATGTCTGGCCCGTCATGGACACAAAATCTTTGAATATCGAAAATAAGACCTTTGTTTTCTTTCTGTGAAAACATATATTTATCACTGGCCTTTAATTTGCTTTGTGAGCGGTTCTCAATATAATCTCAGCCTTAATTTTATCATTTTGATTGATAAAATAATCAGTAAATCCCGCAACTCTTACAACAAGATCAGTATATTTTTTAGGTTCTTTTAGTGCTGCTTCGAGCATTTTTGTGTCCACCGCATTAACTTGTATTTGCTGACCTCCAAGTTCAAAGTAAGTTTTAAAAAGCGCTTTTAAATTGGAATTGCCATCAGGACCGGCAAAAGCACCACCGTCAATCCTGATATTTAAAATACAGGTGCCTAGCGCAGAGGCCTGAGGAATTGAAGCGGCTGATAATAGCAGAGCCGTTAATCCTTTGCTCTCAGTTTCGCTGACTGCTCCTATAGAATCAGACAAAGGTTCTGCTTTTAGTCTGCCATCGGGTGTGGCTTCAACATGTTTTCCTTGTCTTATATAACTCGTCCAGCCTATAACTGCCGGTAGAAAATAGCCGTTCCCGCGCCAGCATCTGTATTTTTTAATTTCATCAAATACAAAACCCAAAAGGTCCTTAGCTAAATTATTTATTTCATCATTATCATTTCCATATTTGTTAATCTGTTTTATTTGAATGTATTCTTTATCAAAATTCCTGAAATTATCATTCAACATTTTAAGCAATTGCGGCCGTGATATATTGAGTTTATTATCAAAAATCAGTTTTATTGTATGTAGTGAGTTAATGACATTAATCGCTCCAAATATATCGACTATGTCAAAATTATACCTGCATCCGCCCGCGGAAAATCCTATAGCACGTTCAAGACAATCGTCAGTAAAAAGAGTATTGATTGGTAATGGGAAATATAAAGCGAAATGATGTTGCCATAAATTTATCTGGGAGGTCATTTCTTTGACTGTTAGTCTAATATCATTTTTAAAAGATTTGTAAAACTCGCTAAAACTTTTCAAGTGTATAAAATAATTATTGATGCTCTGGTTGAGGATATCGGGAAGATTATATGCTGTCCAGGTTGAATCTGTCATTGTTTTACCCTGGATAAGAGTTTCAGTGCATCCGCCGAAAGCTAAATCTGCAGTATCCTCATTTGTAACGCCTACTGTTTCTTTTAGTCCTTTTAAATAAAGTTCTTCATTTATTATGGCCGGATTGCCGCGCCCATTTTTAAGATTTTCCATTGCAATATCCCAGAGTTTATCAGGCATGTCTTTCCGCACAAGCAAGCTAGTATTGGGCTGTTTAATCTTTCCTGAAAGTTTTATTAGCAGACTGGTAAGTTCATTATAGACGGGTCTGCCATTTTCATCTGTTCCGCCTAGAGTCATATGCTTTACTCCCCCAAGATTATTTATATTGCTTAAAAATTCTTCAAGCAGCTGGTCAGCCTCATGGATAGATATTCTGCCTTCTTCGCAGTCTTTTTTAAAATAGGGATAAAGGTATTTATCTATTCTGCCAGGTTCAAAAGAGGTTAAACACATGGTGAATTGCGTAGCCAGCAGAGCCTGATAAAAAGTTCGCGCTGGCTTTACAGGGGACTGCTCCAGGGCTTTGATCAAATTATCAAGAATAGGATCATCTTGCTTGTGTAACTTTATCTTTTTAAGATAACCGAGCAAACGGCGACAAAGAGCAATAATACTATCTATACACTCAAGCATTGCTTCATAAAATACATCTTGTTCAAGTCCTTTTGCCTTTTTCTTCAGTCTAATAATACGTTTTTTGTAACCTTCAAATCCTTCAGCCAAAACACGCTGATAATTGGAAACCTTATGTACTCCACCGTGGCGGTAACGCATCGTGCAGGGCACAGAGGTAAAAACAGTCAAATCATTTATAATGCGCGTTATTATATGTTTATCAAATTCGTCATCCAGTTCATTTGCAAATTTCCAGGCAGTTACCGGATTAAATCTATAATGACCAGTATAACTCACACCCATGCCTATTTTTTTTGGATCATCTGTGGGAAGAGCTGGATACCAACCAGCTCCAGGATAAACCCTCTTTTCTTGATATACAGGCAATATAGTATTTTCAAATATCAGTTTCGAGACCCTTGTAGCTCTACGCAAAAGAGGCTCGTTTTTATTAGAATAAAAGCAGGAGAGGGAATGCAGTCCATATTTAGCCAAAACTTTTGCTTCAGTACTCTGTTTTTCAACAGTACCTTCCTTCATAAAAGTATCCTCCTCTATTGAAATAAACCGGTCTTCAAGATGTCCTTACTAAAAGTATACATGGGGTTAACTAATTTGTGAATGGACAATTTTTTAAAAAGATGGATTATCTTGCTTTTTTGTTAATTTAATGGTATTATTTGATATATATGAAACCGAAGAAACCATTATTGCAGGCGGTTAGAATACCTGAAGATGTAATATCGCACTCAACAAATACAATCCTTGATATGCTTAGGATAAATTGGGCCGGGTATTTTTCTTTTGCTGAAAACCATTATGTTAAAAGGGAAACTTTTAACGAGTTTTTAATGTTCTATTGCGTTGACGGTCATGGATTCTTAAACATGTCTTCCAAAAATTGGCAGATAAAGGAAGGGGATGTGGCATTTTGTTTTAAAGGTTTAGAACATGAATATGGGGCTAACAGTAGTAATCCCTGGACAATCTATTGGGCGCACTTTGACGGTCAAGCAGTTTCGTCATTTTTTAAAAATTTAGCCATTACCCCTGAAAAACCAGTAATTCATATCTCAAGAAAACTGCAGGTCATCTCTCTTTTTTCAGAAATATTAGACACACTGCGGTCAGGATATCATCCACAGAATCTCATACATTCTTCAGTTTGTTTTCAGCATATTTTAAGCGCGATGGCAGTAGATGTACAAAGTCACCACATTATAACAGGCAATATAACGGTAAACGATATTGTTGAATTCATGATAAAAAATATATACTTACCTTTGACTTTGGATGAAATGGCAAATTTTGCGAATATGTCAAAGTTTAATTTTAGCCGGGTTTTCCGTAACAATATTGGCTGCCCACCGATGAATTATTTCATCAGGTTAAAGATATTAAAAGCTTGTGAATTACTTAATACTACAGATATGAGAATCAGAGAAGTTGCTTATAAATTAGGTTATGATGACGAGTATTACTTTTCAAAATTATTCAAAAAAATTATGGGAGTTTCCCCTATGTTATATAAAAAGAGACAGGGCATATAAGCTATGTGTTTGCCTCTATGCATCTTAAATATCTTGAAGTACCACATGCCCATAGCCCGCCATCTACAGGCCCTCCTGAATATCAGATTATCTACGAATCTGTATTCGATGATCTCACCATGCTGGAACAGGTGGAATTGCTGCAAGCTATGAAGTAATATTCTCAGCTGAATACCCCAGAGGTCTGTCTGGAGAAGGGCAATTTTCCTGGTTTTAAGGAGGTTTTTTATTTTTTTTCAGTGTCTAGATTGACAGAATTACTTTTGGGTAGTACAATCTGTACTATAAGACAAGATCTGGCAGCAAAAAGTGTTATGTTAACTGTGTTTAAGAATCTAAATTCCTATCA